>JAZNOE010000014.1:0-28258 GCA_045580625.1 Acutalibacteraceae bacterium
CCTTCGCCTACAGCGTAGGACTATTGAAAATGCTGCTCGAAATGCAGCTCATCACAAAGGAAGAATATAAGAAGATCGTTCGCATCAGCGCAGCTCACTACGACGCGGAAAATATTTGTGTCTGAAAAGCAAATTCTGCGGATAGTCGCTGGACTGTTCCGAACTCTCGTGGTAGTGTTTGTGTTGCCAAACGGCAAACAACACAGCAGGTCAAACCTGCGGAAAGGAGAACAAGATGAAGATTACGGAAATCACAACCGTGAAACAACAGATAGCCACCAAAATCAGATTGGCAGCCTATTGCAGAGTATCAAGTGATTCCACCGATCAGCTCCATTCCTTCGCCGCGCAGATTCGGTACTACAGCGACTACACCAAGAAGCATCCCGAATACGAGCTTGTCGACATCTATGCCGACGAGGGTATCACGGGAACCGAGATGAAAAAGCGCGATGAGCTGAACCGACTGATCCGTGACTGTAAGAAAGGTCTCATCGACCGCATCATCGTCAAGTCGGTATCCCGATTTGCGAGAAACACGGAAGAACTGCTCGTAACTCTGCGTATGCTGACAGACCTCGGAGTCAGCGTGTATTTCGAGGAACAAGGCATCGACACCGACAAACTGAATATGGAAATGATCGTAACATTCCCCGGTATGGCTGCGCAACAAGAAAGCGTGAACATATCGGGGAATATGCGTTGGAGCTACCAAAAGCGGATGCAGTCCGGCGAGTTCAACTGCACCTGCCCCGCATACGGCTTCGACCTCATAAACGGTCAGATGGTTATCAACGAAACCGAGGCGATAGTAATACGCCGAATATTCAGCCTCTACCTACAAGGCTTCGGAATGCAGGCAATCGCAAACATACTCAACGATGAAGGCGTACCAAGACGGTACGGACACACCCACTGGTACAGCGGTACGATCAAGTACGTGCTGACCAACGAGAGGTACATGGGAGATGCCCTCCTTCAAAAGAAATTCACCACCGAAACCCTCCCATTCCGAACAATGAAGAACACAGGGCAGCTCCCAAAATACTACGTGGAGAACAGTAACCCTCCCATCGTCAGCCGAGAAACCTACGAAGCGGTACAAGAGTTGATGCGCTCAAGGCAGACGAACAACGGACGGAAGGTACACGACCATCCGCTGTCATCCAAAATAAGATGCCCCGAATGCGGAAGGAGCTTCCGAAGGATCGTCACAAGAGGTACAGCCTACTGGACTTGCGCAGGCAGATCGTCGGGTGCTACCGACTGCGATAACCGCAGAGTCCGAGAGGACATGGTATACGAAGCCTTCACCGATATGGTCATAAAGCTGAAAGAAAACCAAGTGGAACTGCTCGGAATGCTGATACGGCAGATCGAAGCCATGCAGAACCGAACGAGCCGTAACCAAGAGCGAATACGACAGATCGATAAGGAGATCGCCGACCTCGGTGCAAAGAACCTGGTCATCACAAGACTCCATACAAGCGGAGTCCTCGGAGCAGCCGACTACACAAAGCAGACCTCGGAGATCAGCAACCGCATCACCGACCTGCGAATCGAGAGAAGAAAGAAGCTCACCGAGGATGAGGACGATGAACTCCTCGACACCCTCAAGGAGCTGAACGGTATCCTTGAAGAATACGATCCCACCACTGAGTTCGACAACGACCTGTTCGAGCAGATCGTGCAGAGCATCACAGTGAACGACAACACACAGATCACCTTCCGTCTGCTCGGCAACATCGAACTGACCGAAGAAATCAATGAGAAAGGACGGTGCAAATCCGCATGAAGAACCGAACACTGCCTTACGGCTACCGATGCGATAACGGCATCATCGTGCTACATCCCCAAGAGAGCGAGATCGTCAAGCGGATCTGCAAGGCGTACCTTGACGGACAATCCCTCCTCACCATAGCGACTTGGCTCAATGAGGAACAAATCGAATATATGCCCGAAGTCATCGGTTGGAACAAGGCACGACTCAAAAGGATCATCGAGGATGAACGGTACCTCGGAAAAGAACCCTACCCAACGATACTCGATGAAGAAACCCACATGGCAATGCAACAGACCAAGCATACCCGTAACACCCAAAAGAACACGGATCGGAAAACGGATATCTTCCAAATCGCCGTCCCCGTAAAATGCCCTATCTGTGGTCGAAGAATGCAACGCAGACATGACAGCCGATACCAATGCCAACAGCGATGGCTGTGCGAGAACAAAGACTGCCGAGAACTGATTAAAATCGCCGACTCTGACCTGCTCGGAGCAATCAACGGCATCCTCGCAGGCATCACCCCCGAACACATCCGACTGACCGCACCTACCGAAACCGAACCGAGCATAGAGGTCAGACGGTTGAACAACGAGATTGCAAGGATGCTCGAATCCGCAGAGATCGACAAGAACGTCTTGCGCAAGAAGATGATGGAATGTATCAGTCAGAAATACAAAGACTTGGACACCGCAATTCATACGGCAAGAAAACTGCAATCCGAGTTTGAACGGTCAGCAGACGATAGTACCGAGAGAATAAACCGAACGGTCAGCGAGGTCATCCTGTACACCGATCTGACGGTGGGCATCATCCTGCTGAACGGACAACTGATAAGAAAGGAGAACGACACATGATACAAACCCCTACGGTCAGCCCACCGAGAGTGGTAAGAGTCATAGAACCGACCATCCCGATCCACGAAACCGTAAAAACAACATACCGAGCCTTGCGAGTGGCAGCCTACTGCCGAGTGTCCACAAAGCAAGAGGAACAGCTCCATAGCTACGAAACGCAGGTCAAGCACTACACCGACCGCATCAACGCTGAGTCGGGATGGCTACTCGAAGGCATCTACGCCGACAAAGGGATCACCGGAACGAGCTACAAAAAGCGTGACGAGTTCAACCGCATGATACGCCGATGCAAACAAGGCAAGATCGACATGATCATCGTCAAGTCCATCGCCCGCTTCGCAAGAAACACCGTGGACTGCCTCAAGTTCGTCCGAATGCTCAACGACCTGGGCGTGGTGGTGTACTTCGAGGAACAAGGAATCTACACTAACCAACCCGGCGCAGAGTTTTATATTACCATCTACGGATGCATCGCACAGAGCGAATCCGAGAATATCAGCGCCAACGTGAAATGGGGCAAGGCACGGAGCGCAAAGGAAGGCAACGTGCCGTTCCACTACAAGAACTTCCTCGGCTATCGAAAAGGAGCTGACGGCAAACCCGAAATCGATCCCGAAGAAGCGGAAACCGTAAGATTTATATATGAACGCTTCCTCGCAGGCGACAGCCTCGGCGGTATCGCCCAAAAGCTCGAAGATATGCAAATCCCAAGCCCCAAAGGAAAAGCAGTATGGTCGATGACCACAATCCAGTCCATCCTCTCCAATGAGAAATACAAGGGCGATGCGGTCATCAACAAGACCTACATCAAAGACTGCCTATCCAAAAAGGTCATGGTCAACAACGGCGAGCGCCCGAAATACTACATCGAGAACAACCATCCTGCCATCATCGATGCAGTCACCTTCGGCAGAGTCCAAGAGGAACTCGCAAGACGTGCCGGAAAGCCCAAGACCAAAAAGGTCGGCACGAAAACCGAGCAAGGCAAATACTCAAGCAAATACGCCATGACCGAACTGCTCGTCTGCGGAGAATGCAAGACACCGTACCGCAGATGCACATGGACGGTAAAAGGGCAAAAGAAGATTGTGTGGAGATGTATCAATCGGCTTGACTTCGGCAAGAAATACTGCCACAACTCACCGACTGTAGAGGAAAGCATCCTGCAACGAGCCGTCATGAGAGCCATCATGGAAACGGCACAGCAAAACCTCGGTGTGCTGCAGACTCTGAAAGTACACATCGGTATGGCCTTGGAAAACGAGCCGACCGAAGACAACAGCATGGAACTGCAAATCCGAATCGCAGAGATCGATGCAGAATTCAAAGCAATGCTATCAAAAATATCCACCGAAACGGTGGATGCCTTCGATGAAGAAAAAGCCAAACGGCTCATGGATGAAAAGGTCGCACTGCAACAGCAGCTCGCCGCCATCCAAGACGGTCAGCTCAAAAGAGAGCAAACCAAAACCCGACTCGACGATATATACACCATCCTGGACGGACTGAAAAACCGCCCGATGGAATACGATGAGCAGATCGTAAGACAACTGCTCGAATGCATAACGGTAGATTCCAAAGAACAGATCACGGTGATTTTTGTAGGCGGTCTCAAGGTGGTACAGCCACTGATCGACTGACGGTGGCTCACCACCACACACTAAATTAGTAAGCTCAAGATATTTTGTGAGAGTTCGAAGTCATACGCAAAACGGCCGAAAATATCTTTTTTATAGTCCTTACACAACTTTGGGAGGATACGCTGATGAAAATCGGCGGATTTTTTCTACTTTAGGCACTTAATTAACTTTGAAGTAAATTACTTCAAAGTTAATTAAGCCATTCTTTACCGCAGAGCAGTATAAAAACGAACTATCCGGAATTTCCGGATAGTTCGTTTTGGCTTAAGTTTTTTCTTTGTTTAATGCTGTCCAAAATTTGGACAGCGACTTCCATATGGGCAGGTGAATTTGCACATTTGGATATGATTAAACCCGATGAGCAAAACTCATCGGGCTCTAAGTTAGTTGCAGTATATTTTTATTGCTTCACTCACATATCTTGCGATGCCGTTTCCGTGTTTGTCAATATTAGTCTTAAAACGCTCGTCGGCAACATACATCTGCCCAAGCCCTGCAAGAATTTCATTCGTGCAGGTATAATAATTTTCGGTAATAAAATCCTGCAATTCTTTTACAAGCATTTGTGCATTATCTGAGTCTGCGGTATATCCACAATTCATACATTCAGCAAGCTTTTGAATAACCGCGTCAAGCCCATTATTTACGGCTTGCCATTTCTCTTTGGTATAATTGGCGGTTTTTTCAGTATGCTCTTTATAAGCATCTAAGCCTCCCCATCGTTGCCTTACTTCTTCATTATAATTATTCATCATAGC
This sequence comes from Acutalibacteraceae bacterium, assembly GCA_045580625.1. Lineage (GTDB taxonomy): Bacteria > Bacillota > Clostridia > Oscillospirales > Acutalibacteraceae > UBA737. Next base: position 5,039 of record JAZNOE010000014.1, read on the forward strand.
CTACCCCAACTTATTCTTCCACTCATTTTCCTTAAACCCAACAAGCACGAAGTCATCACCAATAAGTAACGGTCTTTTTACAAGCATACCGTCGGTTGAAAGTAACTTTAGCATTTCTTCCTCGCTCATTTCGGGTAATTTGTTTTTAAGGTCTAAAGACTTATACAAAAGACCGCTTGTGTTGAAAAATCTTTTAAGCGGCAGACCGCTTTTCTTGTACCATTCGGTCAATTCTTGAAGGGTGGGATTGTTAAGTCTAATATCCCTTAATTCATACTTTTGATTATTATCATCTAACCATTGTTTTGCCCTTTGACAAGTAGTACATTTGGGATAACAAATAAATTTAAGCATATGATTCTCCTCTTTAAAACAACTTGATTTGTAGTAAAATAGTTACATCATTTATTAAAACCGTTTTATTCACCATTACTGACAAATAATATCAAAAAGCGAAAAAGTTATCACCTTTTCAAGGTCATTTAAAGAAAGCTCAACCTGATAACCGATTTTACCTGCACTAAATAGAATGGTGTCGAAATTTTGAGCCGAAGAATGAACAACAGTTTTAAACTGCTTTTTCATACCTATTGGAGAGCAACCGCCGTGAATATAGCCTGTAAGTGGCAAGAGTTCCTTTGACTTTATCATTTCAATGCTTTTTTCAGAAACCGATTTTGCCGCCTTTTTTAAGTCAAGCTCCTTTTCAACGGGTACCAGAAAAACATAATAATTTTTTGATGCTCCGCGGGTTACCAGCGTTTTAAACACGCGGTCGGGGTTTTGATTTAAAACAGTTGCAACCTCTACCCCGCTTATCGCATCTGTATCGGCATAGCAATAGTTTTGATACGCAATTTTCTTTTGATCAAGAATTCGCATAACGTTGGTTTTTTCAATATTCTTTTTCAATTTTGTGCACCATTTTAATCAAGAATAACTGACTTTTTCTTACCGTTTTTATTACGAGGATATTCTCTGATTCTTACAATAAAATCAAAGTTAACGGCTTCAACCGTGTCCGATTTTTCAATAAGAATACCGCCCTCGTTAACATCCTTTATAATGCCTGTAAGCTGTGAATTAAAGGTGTAAATCACACATTCCTTACCCAAAAAGTTTTTAGCTAGTTCAAACATTTTTTTGTCCCCCATTTTTCTTTTGCTTAAAATATTTTTTATCACCATTTTTTCGTTACGCTGTGTTATAAAAATAATTATAAGCAGCATAAATATCGGCAGATAAGTGCTCACTTTTATCCCCCTAGTTCAGCTTTTTTCCGTCAGAAAAAGCGTTGCCAACCTTTTCGCCAAGCTTTATATAGCTGTGATGAACACTGTCATAGGTTATGGCTTCAAGCTTTTCGGGGTCAATAAGTTCGTCATCCCCCAAAACCGATTCATCAGCCGAAACGTTCACAATTTCACCAATGCAAATACCGTCTTCATTAAACTTTAAAAGCCTGCATTCAATGGTCATTGGAAGCTCATTGATTATCGGCGCATTTACAAAGTCTGATTTAACGGTTGTAAAGCCTGCTTTTTCCATTTTATCGGGTACGTCATTACCGGAAACAATACCTACATAATCACATTCAATTACGTGCTTGGCATCGGCAATACTGACCGTAAAAGCCCCACTTTCAATTATGTTTTTTGTGGTTTTATGGTCATCCGCAAGACAAACCATAATTTGATTTGTGTCATAAATACCGCCCCAGGCCGCATTCATACAACAGGGCTTGCCGCTTTTATCGTAAGCAGCAACAATAAAGACAGGCATTGGATAGACCTGTGTTTTCACACCGAAATTTTTGCGCATAGTTATTACTCCTTTTTCATATCAACCCATATTTTTTAAGGTTGACCTTATTATTTTTAACTTCAATTCCTTCTGCTTCTAAACGGCGTTGTTGCTCGCCTGCACCACCAAAAACAAAGGCTTCGCATAATGACCCGTCGCCGTGCACCACCTTATAGCAGGGATATTTTTCACCGTCGGGGTTGCGGTGAAGTGCATTACCGACTGCCCTTGCCCAGCCACGGTTTCCAAGTAAAGCCGCCGCCTGTCCATAGGTTATAACCTTGCCGCAAGGGATTTTACGAAGCAACTCATAAAGCTCTAATCTATCAAATTTTTTGTCCATTTTAATCCTTCATTTCATAAAGTGATGCCGTTTCACAGCTTCGGTATTCGTGCTTTTCGTAATAACCGATAAGCTCACCGCCAGCATCCCTTAAGGCGACCATATAAACGTCCTTATTTTCTTTATCGTTGCGGGATGTGAAAACCTTATTGTGTTCTTTGCTTTCTTTAAACCAGTTTACCACACGGTCAATTTTTTCGTTAGAATCGCTGTTATGGCATACTTTTATGCTTTTACCTGTAATATCGGTATGATAACGGTTAACGGCGGCAGGGTTCATATAAACCACCGTATGTTCTAAATTGCAGATAACAACAGGCGCCGTATCCTGATCTATAATACTTTTAAAAAACATATTTATATCCATAAAATCACCTATTTCTTTTTATTGGTAAGCTGAAAGCTTAAATCTAAAAGCCAATGTATTTTCTCTTCATCAACGCTTCCGTCAAGGCGGACGGTTACCCAATGATTTTTATTCATATGATAAGCCGGGTGAATTCCACTTTCTAAAGTAAGTGAGCCAATAATCAATGGGTCGCATTTAAAATTGACAACGTCTATTTTACCGCACGAAAGTCCCAGCTTTTCAGAAGGAATTTCCATTATAATTGCAAACCATTTTCTGTTATGCTTATGTCTGAAAACTGCGTTTTTGGGGTCACTGTCCCATGGGTATTCGGCATTAACGTTATAATTAAGTGATATATACTTTTCCAATTTTTCTCTATACATAAAAAATACCTTATCAAAATTTATACAAACATTATATCACTTAAAAAAACAATTCTCAATAACTATATAAAAAAGCGCCCGAAAAAATCGGACGCTTAAATTTAAAATTACTTTTTATCCTTCTTGATTTCTTCAAGAATTTGAGTCAGAAGCTCTTCAGTTGTAGGACCTTTAGGTTCTTCGGGAGCGGGCTCTTCCTTTGCCTTTTTCTTTTCAGCAAGTTCTTTTGCCTTTGCCATAAGCTTGATAATAAGGAAAACGATAAATGCGATAATTAAGAAGTCAATAATTGTAACAAGCAAGGTGCCGATACCGATAACAACACTGGGCTGAGTAATTTCGCCCGCTTTGTTGGTGACTTCTTCAACCAAAGTAATGTTTACCATACTTAAGTCGATATCGCCGATAAGCCAGCCTATAAACGGCATAATTACGTCATTAACAAGACTTGTGGTAATTTTACCAAAAGCAGTTGCAACAATAACACCGACTGCCATATCGATAACATTACCGCGCATAATAAAATCGCGGAATTCAGTCATAAAACCTTTGCCTTTTTTCTTTAAACTCATTTTTAAACTTCCCCTTAATAATTATTTTTCACTGAAAATAACAGTTACGTCATTATGCAACTGAAGAATAGATGCAGGAACCTTGGGAGTAATAGGACCGAAGAAAGCCTTTTCAACAATGTCCTTTTTGTTCGCACCGTTTGCAATAAGCAAAACCTTTTTAGCCGACATAATACCGCCCATACCCATTGTAATTGCGGTTTTAGGAACATCGTCAATGCTTTCAAAAAAGCGTGCATTTGCAACAATGGTAGATTCGTCAAGTACTACCTTGTGGGTTTCCTTCGTAAAGAATTCGTCAGGCTCATTAAAGCCGATATGGCCGTCAAGACCGATACCCAACAGCTGAATGTCAATACCGCCGACAGCAGTAATTCTTTCATCATAAGCCTTACATTCAGCATCAATGTCAACAGCCTTACCGTCGGGAACAAAGGTCTTTGCTTTATCAATGTTGATAAAGTTAAAAAGGTTATTGTTCATAAAATAGCGGTAGCTTTGGTCGTGTTCGCCGTCAAGACCTTCATACTCATCAAGGTTAATTGACATTGCTTTTGAAAAGTCAACCTTACCTTCATTATTCCATTTAATAAGGTTTTTATATGTACCAATGGGTGACGAGCCTGTAGCGAGACCAAGCACACAGTCAGGCTTGTTAATTACAACGTCAGCAATAATTTGTGCTGCCTTTTCACTTAATTGTTCATAATTTTCAACCTTGATAAATTGCATAAATAAACACCTCGTTTAAAAGTTAAATACCGTCATAAAGACCGTCATTTATCATAGCAGTAAGCGCATCCACTACGTTCTGCTTATCTTCCTTATATGTAACGCCATACCATTTGTCTTCAGCCACAAGCACCTTAACCTGCTTTTCACCACGGTCAATAAGCTGAGAAACAACAGTAGGAAGATAATATTCAGATTTGGGAATGTTAAGCTTTTCGGTCAAAAATGCCTTAAAGCCTTCTTCGATATAACCGAACAAATCGGGCTTAAAGCCCCAAAGATTCATTGAAACGACGTCATCGGGGGATAATTGTTCCCAGGTTGCGCCGTCATCTTCCGTAAACTTGCAGTCCATAATTTTTGTGCGTTCGGTAACGGTTGTAAGTATACCATTATCAATTTCACAAATACCGCGCGAAACATAACCGTTTTCGGTCAAAGTATTTTCCAGACGGAAACCAACCATTGCATAGTCACTGCTGTCCTCCCTTAAAAAGTCAGCAATTTTCTGAAATGCGGTTTTACCATAATAATCATCTGCGTTAACAACCGCAAAGGGTTCGTTAACAATGCCTTTACAAGCAAGGATAGCGTGTGCTGTTCCCCAAGGTTTTGTGCGGTCAGCAGGGCAAGTAAAGCCTTCGGGCAGGTCACTAACCTCTTGAAAAGCATACTCAACCTTAACCTTTTTTGCAATATGATTTCCTACAATGGTCTTGAAATCCTCTTCAATTTCGTGCTTGATAACAAAAACAATTTTTGTAAAGCCTGCCTTTATGGCATCATAAGCCGAAAAATCAAGAATAACTTCACCGTTGGGGCCAACAGGCTCCATCTGTTTTAAACCGCCAAATCTACTGCCCATACCGGCAGCCATAACAACCAGGGTAATATCCTTTGCCATTGCAATTACTCCTTACAATATTCTTTTACGATTTCCTTCATTTTGTCCCACTTGCTTTCCATATCGGCAACCAATTTAAGCTGGGTGCGGCAACGGTCAAGGTTGTGGTCGGGATAATGAATCTTAAAATATGTATCACCCTGCAAATAGTCAGCAAGGAAACGCATACCGCATTCAATAGTCATCATTTTAGCGCCTTCAGGCAAAAGCATAATTTCGCTGTCTAAAAGCTGACCGTCGCAGCCTTCAAGAAAGCCCTTTGCATAAACTGCGAACATATCAATATCCATTGAAACCTTTGATAAATCTTTTTCATCCTCGGCAGCAGTAGAAGCACCAAAACGAATAGCATCACCAAAGTCAGTAACCGAGAAGCCGGGCATAATTGTGTCAAGGTCGATAACACAAAGTGCCTTATGTGTTTCAAAATCAAGCATAACGTTGTTTGATTTTGTATCATTATGACTTACACGAAGCGGTAAAACGCCTGCTTTGTTGCTGTCAATAAGCACAGGATAAAAATCAGCACGGGCTTTGATAAATTCAATTTCTTCCCTTACAGAGTCTGCTCGACCCATTTTATCTTCTTCAACAGCCTTCAAAAAGTCCTGATAACGCTTAGGTGTATTGTGGAAATCAGGAATGGTTTCATGAAGAGTATATGCAGGGAATTCAGACAAATATTTCTGGAAACGGCCGAAAGCCACAGCGCACTGATAAAAGTCGTCAAGATTTTCGGGACGGTCAAGGCAGATAGAATCCTTAACAAAGTCATACATACGCCAGAAATAGCCGTCCTTGTCCTTATGATGGAAGCCGCCCGAGAAGGTACGTATAACCTTTACAACCTCGCGGGGACTTTCAACCTTACCGATGAGATAATCGGTTACCTTTACAATATTTTCCATAACTTGGGCCGGAAGCTTAAACACTTCATTGTTAACAGCCTGCAAAATATATTCGTGCTTTGCACCGTCATCTTCATAGCAAGTCACTAAAAATGTATCGTTAATGTGACCGTTACCGTAAGGGGTAACGCTTCTGACAGTACCTTCAAGGTTAAAGTTTAAAATTGCGTTAGTAATTTGTTCCAAGTTTGCCTTCCTCATTTCAAGTATTCTCCCTCTCAGAAAAAATTTATACTTTGATTATAACATTTTTCCTTGACAGTGTCTATGAAAAATAGTACAATTGTTAGTATAAAACCGTAACGTACGCGATTTTACTTATCGGAGAGGTGCCTATGAGACAAGAAATTGAAATAAATTCAATTCTTAAAAACTTTTACAAAATTTCAGGAATAAGAATTTCCATTCACGACAATGAGTGTAATGAGATATATTCATACCCCGGTGAAGCTTCACTTTTTTGTAAAAGCCTGCAAAATAATGCCGCTATTTTAGCCGACTGCAAAAACAATGATAAAATTGCTTTTGAAGAGGTTAAAAAGACAGGTGAAGTTTATGTATATAAATGCCGCTGCGGTCTTTATGAAGCAGTTGCCCCGCTTTATCATTACGGTGTACTTTCAGGTTATCTCATGATGGGTCAGATCCGCGACAATGAAGACGGATCGCTTGAATACATAATCAAAAAATCAACCGAAATTTTAAAGTCAAGCGAAAAGGCCAAAGAAATTTCAGAAACAGTAAAAATAATTGACCGTGATTTAATATATTCCTACATCAGCATAATGACTGTTTTAGCAGAATATATAACCTCTGAAAACAAGTTGTTTTCTTATTCAGACCAGCTTCCTCAACTCATTATGGATTACATCCACAACAACATTTCTTCTAAAATCACCTTATCTATTTTATCACAAAAATTCGGTTGTTGCAACTCTACTTTAGCAAAATGTTTCAAAAAAGAGTATGGAATTTCAATTATGGGCTATATTTGCAAGCTCAGACTCGAAAAAGCCGAGCAAATGCTTTGCAAAACACGTAAGTCACTTAAAGAAATTTCATTTGAATGTGGTTTTTACGACCAAAATTATTTTTCAAAAACCTTTGCCAAAAAATACGGCTGTTCCCCTTCGGAATACCGTTCAAAGTATTATCAGTCTAATTCATAAACCTTATAAAATCAACCAACACGGCTTTGCAATTATTTGTAAACTAAACTTAACAAAACGGAGAACCTTAAAAAAGGTTCTCCGTTTTTATGTATCTGTCATTTCTTGTTTTTTAATGCCAAAAAGCACACGCAAAAATCCGCTTAAAAATTTAGGGCTTTTAAATAATACTACCTTCAAAAAAATTCCCTCCACTAACATTTAGCCGCCGACAACCCGAGTATTATCACCCAAAGTGCGAGCACAGCTACCAAAAATCGCGGGGGACAAAAGCAACTGACTAAAAGCCCGACCGCAAAAGCAATTGCGGTAAGACCCTTGTTTAAATTAAAGCCACGGCGCAATTTAATTCCCCCTTACATTAATATTATATAAGAGAAAATTAAAAATGTTACCTTTTTTTACGGTTTGTGCTGTCCCAAGGCTTTAAATCCTTAAGTTCTTCGTATAATTGCAAATAAGACTGATGGCGGCTTTCACTGATTTCACCGCTTTTAACAGCATTTATCACAGCACAGCCGGCTTCCTTTGTATGGGAGCAACCGGTAAATCTGCAATCATAAATATAATCACTAAAATCGGGAAAAAGCTCAGGCAGTTGTTCTTTAAAAGCATAGTCGGGTTCATCATAATCAAGTGAAGAAAAGCCCGGTGTATCAACAACAAAGCCACCGTTTGAAAGCTTATAAGCTTCAATATGGCGGGTTGTATGGCGACCGCGGCCAAGTGTCTGACTGACTTCACCCGTTTTAATAACGTCTTCACCAAACAGGCAGTTCAAAATGCTTGATTTACCGACACCTGAATTCCCCGTAAATGCACTGACAGAATTTTCAAGCTCATTTTTAATAAGGTCTATCCCCTCGCCCGTTTCGGCAGACACAACATATACCTTAAAGCCCGTCTTCTGATAAATTTGCTGCCACTGACCGAAATCTCCCATATCGCATTTGTTAAAAACAATTATAGGCTCGATATCATTAAACACTGCGATAGCAGTTATTTTATCAATAATAAAAGCATTAGGAGCAGGGGTCTGAAAAGATGAAACGATAAAAAGCTTATCAATATTAGCAACGTTAGGACGCGCCAAAACGTTTTTACGGTCAAGCACGGTGTTAACCACACCGTGCTTTTCATCGCTTATCTCAAATTCAACCCTGTCACCGACCAATGGTGAAACACCGCTTTTACGAAAGCTTCCCCTGGCCTTACATTCAAAAATTTTATTGTCGCTTTCAACGTAATAAAAGCCTGAAAGCGCTTTAATTATTATGCCTGTCATCAATTTTTAAAATTATCACCATAGCTTGTAACAGTAATTATATCGGCTTTGGTTTCGGCGCGGAAATCAACGTCAATTTCCATATAAACCTCATAATTGCCTGTTGATTCGTTCTTAATTCTAACAGTATAACTGCCGCTATCCTTACTTGAAGTAACCTCTTCAAAAACGTAGTTTTTAACCTTGGTTAAATCAAGCTTGGGACTTGACATAAGCTCCTTACCCTGCCAGAGTGAAACGGTGCAAACCGTTTCGGGATAGTTTTCAGGCAGCTTTATATCAAGATCAACGGCATATTTACCGGTGCTGACATAAAGTGTAACGGTGCTGCCTTCGGGAATTTTAGCGCCACCTGATTCGGGGCTTTGCTTAATTACATAGCCCTTGGGATAATATTTTTCATTGGGATGAATATTGACGTTTTCTACAACAGTCAAAAGCTTGTCGGTAAGCTTTTCCTTAGCCTGTTCAAGCGGCTCACCCCTGACATCGGGAACACTTAAATATTCAGTAGGTTTACCCGTTGATACAAAAATGGTAACGGTTGTGCCCTCTGCAACAACGGTGCTGCGTTGCGGTTCGGTTTTGATAACGCAACCAACGTCAGTTGTTTCACTTGCCATTGAAGTAACAATAACCTTAAAGCCGTTTGCCTTTAATTCACCAATAGCGGCAGTTTCGGTCTTTTCATAAACGTCGTTAACCTTTTTGGTCTTGGCGCCCATACTTACATAAAGGGTAATATTTGTATTGGCGTTATCCTTTATTTCAGAACCTTCCTTAATAGACTGCTCGAAAACATAACCGTAAGCATATTCGGCATTATAATCCCATTTAGGCTCAAGGAAATTAAAGTCGGCATCATATTCTTTGTCATTCTTTATGTCTTCCCACTTTTTACCGACAAAATTCGGTGTGGTGGCATTTCCGCCTGTCTTACCCAAAAGACCGGGAAGGAAGATTATAAGCAACACAACAATTGCCAGAATCAAAGCAATTGCAATGCCTGTAAGAATTGGCAATATACCGCTTTTTTCCCTTTGAGCAGTCTTCTTCTGTGGTTTAACTTCGGGCTCGTCGGTAACTACGCCACCCACAAAGCGTGTGGGAGAATCATCCACAAAATAATTATAAGAGAAGGTTATTGACGGGTCTTTCCTGAAATTACTTAAATCGCAAAGCATTTCAGAAGCTGACTGATAACGCTTATCCGGACTTTTTTGCATTGCATGCATTGTAATTTGCTCAAGTCCCAAAGGAATTGAAGCATTAATTTCGGTTGGGCGCTGGGGGTCACGCTGAAGCTGCATAATTGCAACCGAAACAGCGCTTTCAGCCTGGAAAGGCAGCTTGCCTGTAAGCATTTCATAAAGCATAACACCGACAGAATAAATATCGGCCTTTTCATCGGTTTTTTCACCGCGCGCCTGTTCGGGCGAAATATAATGAACAGAGCCTATTGCCTTATCGGTAATGGTGCGCTGGTCACTGCGCGAAAAACGTGCAATGCCGAAATCGGTCACCTTAATTGTGCCGTCAGCCAAAACCATAATATTTTGCGGCTTTACGTCACGGTGAACGATGCCCTTATCGTGTGCGTGCTGAAGTCCTTTAAGAATTTGCATTTCAAAATGAACGGCATCCTTCCAACGAAGACTTCCCTGATTTTCAATATATTCCTTAAGGGTTATACCTTCAATATATTCCATAACGATATACTGAATCAGATCCCCAAAAGAAACGTCATAAACGTTCACAATGTTGGGATGCGAAAGCATTGCAATTGCCTTTGATTCGTTTTTAAAACGGCGCAAAAATTCATCGTTTGACAAAAATTCTTCCTTTAATATCTTGATGGCAACCATTCGGTTTTCCTGATTATCAAAAGCCTTGTAAACACGCGCCATACCGCCTTCGCCGACAATTTCGCGAATTTCATATCTGCCGTCAAGACGTTTTCCTAAATACTTATCCATAAAATTCTTCCTTTCGCATTATCTGGTAACGGTAACAGCCGTAATGTTGTCACCGCCACCTCCCGCATTTGCAAGCTCAATAAGCTTTTCGGGAACTAAAGCAATATCGTTTTCTTTAAATGTTTTAAGTATATCATCAATTTTTGCAAAATTAGTAAGCCCGTCAGTGCAAAGTAAAAGGGTTTCGTTTTCCTGCAAAACCAGCTCTGCCGTGTCAACCGCCACGTCCTCTTCAACACCCAACGCGCGGGTGATAACATTCTTACGCGGGTGAAGAGCCGCATCTTCGGGAGAAAGCTCACCCGATTCAATAAGCGTCTGAACAACCGAATGGTCACGGGTTATCTGGGTAATTTCATCATTAATAAGATAAATTCGGCTGTCACCCACGTGGGCAATTGCAACCTCGTTATCCTTAATAACCGCCACAACAACAGTTGTACCCATACCCTTAAGCTCATCATTTTTTGATGCCATATCATAAAGGGTGATATTGGCGCTGATTATTGCATTTTTTAAGATCTTCACAAAATCACGAATTGTGATCTTTCTGCGGTAGGAATTTATTATATATTCGCTAATGGTCTTAACGGCAGTCTGGCTGGCAATATCACCTGCATTTGCACCGCCCATACCGTCACACACGACAGCAAAAGCAATATCCTGCGAAATCTCACCCGCAAAAAACGCGTCCTGATTGTGTGTACGCCCTTTGCCGATGTCGATTTTACTGTAAATTCGCACTGCAAGATCCCTCCTTTACTTTACGCCTTAACTGCCCGCAGGAAGCATCAATATCTGCCCCTAAGGTTCTGCGCACAGTCGCGTTTATTCCTTTTTTTATAAGTCTTTCTTTAAAATGTATAATTTTATTCATATCCGGCTTTTTAAAAGAATTTTCTTTTACCGGATTTGCAGGTATTAAATTGACGTGACACATTATGCCGTGAAGCTTTTTGGCAAGCTCGTCTGCGCAGGCATCACTGTCGTTAACCCCTTCAATAAGGGCATATTCAAAGGATATGCGCCTTGTTGTGACTGCTTGATATTCCTTACAAGCCGCAAGCAATTCATCAACGCCCCATTTTTTATTAACCTTCATCATACTGCTTCTGATTTCATCATTTGGTGCGTGAAGTGAAATTGAAAGTGTTATGGGAAAATTATAATCCTTTAATTCTTTAATTTTGCTTACAACACCTGAGGTTGAAAGCGAAATATGGCGAAGCCCGATATTAAGACCGTTATCATTTGACACAAGCTGTAAAAACTTGACAGAATTACAGAAATTGTCAAGCGGCTCTCCCATACCCATCATAACAACGTTAGAAATTCTTATATCGTTATCCCTTTGGGCTTTGGTTATCTGCGCAAGCATTTCCGATGGGGTCAGGTGCCTGAAAAGACCATCAAGCCCCGAAGCGCAAAAGCTGCATCCCATTCGGCAACCGACCTGCGTTGAAATACAAACAGTATAACCGTGTTCATACTTCATAACAACCGATTCTATTCGTTCACCGTCGTAAAGCTCGTAAACGTATTTAACAGTGCCATCAATTTTTGAAACGAATTTCTGAACAATGCTAACGTTAGCAAGATAGCATTTTTCTTTTAAAGCATCGCGTAGGGCTTTAGGGATATTTGTCATCTCATCAAAATCCTCTATTCCCTGCTGAAGCCATTTGAAAAGCTGAGCCGCTCTGAATTTTGGTTGAGATAGCTCATTCATAAGCGATAACAATTCGGCTTCATTCATTGACCCTATATCAATTTTTTCCACAACGGCTCCCCTTTCTTAATTTTTAATCAGCAAAGCACAGAAAAAACCGTCAGTGCCGTCAATATGCGGCATAAAGGTATGGCTGTACTCAAGCTTAAAATCATCATTTTCAGTCAAAAACTTATCAATTATATCTTCATTTTCGGCTTTTCGAAGCGTGCAGGTTGAATAAAGCAGCTTGCCGCCCTTTTTAAGATATTTTTTAGCGTTATTTAAAATAGAATACTGAATCGGCAACAAGCCGTCAAATTCCGAAAATGCCTTATATTTAATGTCGGGCTTGCGACGGATAATACCAAGACCCGAACACGGCACGTCACACAAAACACAATCAAACTCACCAAGGTCTGCATTAAAAACCGTTGCGTCCTGCAAGGTGGGGTTTATTATTGAAAGCCCAAGCCTTTCGGCTGATTTTTCAATAAGCTCACACTTATGTTCATAAATATCGCAAGAAATAATTTCACCCTTGTTTTCCATTAAAAGTGCCATTGAAAAGCTTTTTCCGCCCGGGGCGGCACACATATCCAACACCCTGTCATCAGGCTTTGGTGAAAGCACCGACACCGCCGTTTGAGAGGCCGTGTCCTGAACGTGAAAATGCCCTTTTTTATATAATGTATTATTATTTATATCTATACCTTTATTAATAATTACCGCGCCTTCGGGCTTTACAGCCACAGAATCGGGCATTTCTTTAATAAAGGCTTCAATATCGGTTTTAACCGTATTAACCCGCACGGTAAGGGGCGCAGGCTTTAAAGCGTGACATAAAAGTTCAATTGTCGTTTGCTTGCCGTAATCGGTTATAAAGCTTTCAATAATCTCCTTCGGGCAGGAAAAACGAATAGCTAAGTCTTCCACGCTTTCCCCCGTCGGCAAAAGTGTTTCAGCACGTAAGACGTTGCGAAGCACCGCATTGACAAAACCAGAATTACGGCTTTCCTTTGATTTTTTTATAAGCTTTACCGCTTCGTTTACCGCCGCACTTTCGGGGATTTTATCCATAAACATTATCTGGTAAACCGCGGTACGCAAAACGTTAAGTGTAAACGGCGACAGTTTTTTTATAGGCGTTTTAATAAATGAAGAAATTACGTAATCAAGTGTGATTTTTCTGTCTAAAACACCGTAAATTAAAGCGGTTGCAAAGGCTTTATCTGCAGGGGTTAAATCAGCTTCTTTTAAGTGAGAATTAACCGCAATATTCGAATATGCCCCGTCAACAAAGATTTTACCCAGTGCTAAAACGGCAACCTTTCGTGCATTTGCCATTTTATTCACCGACCACAGTACCAAGCGCGATTTGCTTACCGCAAAGGTACTGTTTAGCATCCATCATTTTTGAGCCTTCGGCCTGTAGTGTTAAAATATCTAATGAATAACCATCACCGCAAGCGATAGATAAAACACCGTTATTACCAACAACAGTACCTGCCGCCTTATCGGTTTTACCGCCAACTGCGGCCTTTATAACCTTTATACGCTTACCTTCCATAAAGAAGTACGCACAAGGCCAGGAATAATAACCCCTTACAGCATTAAAAAGCTCATTTGCAGGTTTATTAAAATCAAGCAACGCCATTTCCTTTTTTATAATAGGTGCGTAAGTTGCCTCCCCCTCTTGCTTTTTGGGGGTAATTTCGCCTTTTTCTAATTTATTAATGGTGGAAAGCATTAAATCGGCACTGATAACCGACAAACGTTCGAAAAGCTCTTCCGCGGTTTCATCATCACCGATTTTAACCGTAACGGTTTCTAAAATATCGCCCGTATCCATACCTTCATCCATAAGCATTGTGGTAATACCGGTTTCCTTTTCACCGCAAACAATACACCACTGAATTGGCGATGCGCCGCGATATTTGGGCAAAAGAGATGCGTGACCGTTGACACAACCAAACTTTGCGGCTTCTAAAATTTCTTTAGGCAAAATTTTGCCGTAAGCCACAACCACAATAACGTCGGGTTTTAAATCATTTATAATTTCAAGTGCTTCACCCGTTCTTACAGATTTCGGCTGATAAACAGGTATATTATAGCTTTCTGCACAAACCTTAACGGGGGGCGGTGTCAGAATTTGCTTTCTGCCGACAGGCTTGTCGGGTTGAGCGAAAACTGCCGCTACCGTATGCTCGCTATTTATAAGCGCTTCAAGGGTTTTTACCGCATAATCGGGTGTGCCCATAAAAACAATTTTCATTATTTCTTTACCTTATCTATATATAAAATTCCGTCAAGGTGGTCAATTTCGTGGCAAAGTGCACGAGCCTTAAGACCCTCACCCTCAACAATGATGTTATTACCGTTTCTGTCCTGCGCGCGCACCTTTACGTACATAGGGCGCTCAACCTCGGCATATTCACCAGGGACTGACAAACAGCCCTCGCTTCCTGTCTGACTGCCGCTTGTTTCCATAATAACGGGATTGACAAGCTCTATAAGCCCCTCTTCATCACCGATATCAACAATACAAAAGCGACGAAGCAGACCAACCTGCGGGGCAGCAAGACCGACACCTTCGGCCGCGTACATAGTTTCACGCATATCATCAAGCACCTGCGCAAGCTTTTCATCAAACTTAAGCTGTGTACGGCATATTTTGCGAAGCACGTCATCGCCTTTTGTAACAATATTTCTTAAAGCCATTTAAAATTCATCCCTTTAAATCATTGTTTCGGGGTTAATATCCACCGAAACGGTAACATCGCGAATAAGCTTTATGTTTATTGCATTTTTAAGCATTTCGCGAAAACGCTTGTTGTTTTTACATTTTATTATCATACGGTAGCGGTAACGGTTGTTAACCTTAGCAATACCCGACGGTGAGGGGCCTAAAATTATAACCTTTACGTCACTGTATGCATTATTTATCATTTCCCGAATTTTGCCAAAAATTTCTTTTATAGCCTTTTCGGCATCTGCGCGGGACACCGACTGACAGTAAACCGTGCAAATATCACAATACGGCGGGAAGGTCATAAGCGAACGGCTCATAATTTCCTGATTATAAAAGCTGTCATAATCCTGCCTTTCGGCAAAGGTTATAAGCTGACTTTCGGGGTTGACCGTTTGTATAATTGCCCTGCCCGCGTTATCGCCTCGACCCGCCCTGCCGACAACCTGAGTAAGCAATGAAAAGCTACGCTCGAAGCTGCGGAAATCTTCACTATACATTGCGGCATCTGCACCCAATACACCAACCAAAGTCACGTTCGGGAAATCAAGCCCCTTTGCAACCATTTGTGTGCCGAGTAAAATATCATACTCACCTTTAGCAAAGGCCGAAAGATATGTCGAATAGGATTCACGCGACACAGTACTGTCAGCATCGAGCCGCAAAACCCTTGCGTTTGGAAAAAGGGTTTCAAGCTCTTCTGCAGCCTTTTGTGTGCCAAGGCCCATAAATTTAAGGTTTTCGCAGTCACAGTCAGGGCATTTTTTTGTCACGGGCACCGAATGACCGCAATAATGACACATAAGCCGTTTGTTTGCCGAATGATAGGTCAGTGACACACTGCAATTTGGGCAGGTGGCCACGTAACCGCAATTCGGGCAAGAAATATAAGTATTATGTCCCCTGCGGTTAAGCAGTAAAATTGCTTGCTTACCACCGGTAAGGGTTTGGTTAATTGCTTCATAAAGGGCTTCGCTTATCGGTGAAGAATTACCGTTTGCAAGCTCCTTTTTCATATCGACAACCTCCACCTCGGGAAGTTGTGAATTATTATAACGGTTTTTAAGGGTAAAAAGTGAATACTTGCCCTTTTTAGCCGCCGCATAGCTTTCAAGCGAGGGTGTGGCAGATGCCAGACACAACAGCGCGTTATGATATGCTACACGGAATTTTGCAAGCTCACGCGTGTGAAAACGCGGTGATTTTTCTGATTTATAGGTATGCTCCTGCTCTTCATCAATAATGATAAGACCAAGCTTTTTAAAGGGGGCAAAAATTGCGCTTCGGGTACCTATAGCAATTAAAGCATCACCGTTTTTAATACGCTTCCATTCATCCATACGCTGACCCATTGACATTGCGCTGTGAAAAACCGCGATTTTATTACCATAACGCTTGGTGAAAATTTCTATCATTTGCGGTGTTAAAGCAATCTCGGGCACCATTACGATAACCCCTTCGTCCTTTTGCGAAGCCTCGTCCACAAGCTTTAAAAACACCTGTGTTTTGCCCGAACCCGTAACACCGTACAAAAGTGAAACCTCCGCCTTGTCACTTTTAAGCTTTTCACGAAGCCCCATAAAAGCAGCCTGCTGTTCAGAGGTAAGATAAATCTCCTGCGGGTTTGGTGCGGTATTAGTCTTATAAGGCGAACGGAAAACCTGTCTTTCAAAAGCAATTAGCACGCCTTTGTTAATAAGGTTGTCGATTACTGACATTGAAACACCAGTGAAATAGCGAAGCTCCTTAACAGATGCGGTTTCAATATCAGAAAGGATATCTACTACATCTTTTTGGCGGGCAGTAAGCTTAATTTCAGAAATATCATCACAAAGCCTCACCCACTTTTGTGTGGCGTCACCCATTTTCTGCTTGGTTTCGCTGTTTTTAATAAGCGCTTCCTTTTCGGTCATTTGCTTTAAAACTGCGCTTTCAACACCGAAGACCGATATAATATCATCTTCGCTTTTTTCACCTTTAGATTTTAAAAATGCAAAAATTTCTTTTTCATTTTCGTCCAAAAGCTCATTTCCAGCAAAATCTAAATTTGCCGAATAAAAATTCACAAGTCGGTGGTTAAGACCTGTCGGCAGCATAGCCGATACCGCATCATATCGGGTGCAAAACACAGTTTCGTGCATATATTCACACATTTTCAGCATTTCATCCGACAAAACTGGCTCGCGGTCTATAACCGATTTTACAGACTTTAAATGATAAGACTCTTCCTCGCAAATTTCAAAAACAATGCCCTGCTTTTCGGTGTTGCCGCGACCAAAAGGCACAACAACCCTTTGCCCTGCCTTTAAATCCATTGCGGGCGGAATTGCATAAGAATAAAGCTTGTCAAAAGCATAGGTTGCACCATTAAGGGCGACTTTAGCAACAGGCTCTAACAATGTAATCCCTCCCTTTTAGACCTTAAAGCAGATTATTCAAGCTCGCTTGCTAATTTGTCAATTGCAACCGAAACGGGCTTTTCAATTGAAATTTCGCCTGTTTCTTCAAGATTTTTTGAAATATCGCGGGCGGTGTGAGCCACGTCGATAACTAAGCGGTATCTGTTTTCATAACCGCCGATTAATTTACCAATATTAGGATTCAACATTACTAAGCACTCCATCAATTAATTTTTTTTGTCTTTTCAGCATCAGGCGACTGCCTGATATTACTTCAATTATATCGTCAACAGCAGTATTGATATCATCGTTAACAACGATATAATCAAACTCTGTAGCACGCGCGATTTCGTTAAGAGCCTCTTTCATACGTTTGTCTATAAGCTCCTGTGTTTCGGTGCCTCTGCCGCTTAAACGGCGCTTCAGCTCCTTATATGACGGGGGCATTATAAAAACGGTAACTGCTTCGGGCAGCTTTTCGCAAATTTCCTTTGCGCCGTTTACGTCAACTTCAATTAAAATATCCTCGCCTTTTTCAATTGCGGCAATTACAGGAGCTTTTGGTGTGCCGTAATAATTGCCGATATATTCGTTATACTCAAGCAATTCATCATTCTCAAGCATATTTAAAAACTTTTCGCGGGTGATAAAGTTATATTTTTCACCCTCAACCTCACCCACACGCATAGGTCTTGTAATGGACGAAATTGAAAACTTAATTTCGGGCTTTCTTTTAAAAAGCTCTTTAAACAATGTGTCCTTACCGCTGCCCGATGGTCCTGCAACTACAAATACGCCGCCTTTACTCATTTTCGTCCTCCTTAAACATACTAAAGGTTTCATCACCGATTCTGCCTGCAAGCTTTTCAACCGTTAAATAACATAAAATTATGTGGTCACTGTCAGTGATGATAACGGTTTTGGTCTTTCGACCATGTGTCGCGTCAATAAGATTACCTTTTTCCTTTGCGTCCTGAATAATTCTCTTTATCGGGGCAGATTCGGGGGTCACAACCGAAACAATGCGGTCAGCCGACACCAGATTGCCCGAACCGATATTAACAAGCTTCATAAATTACTCCATATTCTGAATTTGCTCACGGATTTTTTCAATTTCAGACTTAATGTCCACAACCGTATGAGCAATTTCAATATCCTGCGCCTTTGAGCCAATGGTGTTTGTTTCACGGTTCATTTCCTGAACAATAAAGTCAAGCTTACGGCCGACAGGCTCATCACTTTCCAAAAGACCGGTAAACTGCTTGATGTGACTGCGAAGCCTTACGGTTTCTTCTGCAACGGCAACCTTATCGGCAAAAATTGCAACCTCGGTTAATATACGTTGCTCATCCACAGTATTGTCACCGATAAGCTCTTTTATCTTTTGTGTGATTCTTTCCTGGTAAGAGGCAACCGTTTCGGGTGACTTGCTTTCAATAAATTCAACCTTTGAAAGAATATATTCAGTGCGGGAAACTACGTCCTTCAAAAGACGTTCACCTTCAACACTGCGCATAGAAATAAAGTTTTGGCAAGCTTCTTCCAAAACAGGCATTACCGCCGCTTCAATTACGTCATCCTCAACCTGCTGACGACGCACCTTGAACATTTCGTTGTTGCCGGCAACGGTTGAAACCTTAACGTCATTTTTAAGCTTATATGCTTTTGAAAGCTCATTAAGTGCTTTTATATATGCATCGGCATATTCGCGGTTTATTTCAATAACGGTGGCATTTTGGTTTAAGTCTTCAACAAGAATTGAAACCTCCACCTTACCGCGGGAAATCTTCTGACTTAAATAAGATTTTATTTTTTCTTCCATAAAGCCGTATGCACGGGGCATGCGGGATGAAAATTCAAAATATCTGTGATTCACCGACTTAATTTCAACAGTGACGTCAAAACCATTATTCTGACCCTTTGCCCTGCCGAAGCCGGTCATACTTCTGACCATTCATATCACCCTTTGCAAAAATTATATAAACGGAATAAACCGATATTATCCCATAATATTCAATCTATTTTAACAAAAGTGATCGTTAAATGTCAACTTTTTGGCATATATTGTAACCTTTTTTTAACCTTTAAACATATTTATAAATAATATATAACCGAAAAACAGATAAAAAAGTTTAAATATTCAATTTAAGCCGCATAAAACAACCGCATAATTTTCTTTTCAAAATCAAAAATTTGGTATTGACAAAATTGTAATTTGTGTTATAATTATTCTTGCTTATTTGGAGCATTAGCTCAGTTGGTTAGAGCAACCGGCTCATAACCGGTTGGTCCGGGGTTCGAGTCCCTGATGCTCCACCAAATAAGCGTTGATTAAATATAGGGGTATGGTGTCAACGGTAGCACACCGGTCTCCAAAACCGTTTGTGAGGGTTCGAATCCTTCTACCCCTGCCAAAATAAAGGAAAGTTCATCCAATAGGGATGGGCTTTCTTTTGTTTTTTGTTATCACGGATAATAATAAATCCCGAAGCATAACGCTTCGGGATTTATATAGATAATATTAGATTGAACAATAGTGATTAGCAATAATTGAATAACACAAATATCAGCACTTTTTAATTATATATCTGCAACTACTATGCTCTGTGCCATTCCTGAAAAGCAATCCCTTATTCATAAGATAATCACCGCCATATATTTCGCCGTCTAATATATAAAGTGATGCACTGTCAAGTCCGTCAAGACGGATAAATTCATCCGGCGCATTAGGTGTTGCTTTTTTTGAATCAACACAAACAATTACAGTTTCTTCATCCTCGGAAACAAATTCTATTGCCGAGATATTCGTTTCAAACGGAGACTTAAGTCTATAACAAGTCCCTTTATGAAAAACGCCTTGTAGCTCGCGATAATCCTTTATAGATTGCTTTGCAACTTCAAGTTCCTGATCCGTACATTTATTCAAGTCAAGTTCAAAACCGAATTGACCGGGCATCGCTACATTACAACGCATTTTAAATGGTGTAGTTCGTCCCACTTGATGATTTGGACAAGCCGAAACATGCGCACCCATTGTAGAATAGGGATAAACAATACTTGTGCCGTACTGTATCATTAAGCGTTCAACAGCATCACTATCATCGCTTGTCCAGGTTTGCGGCATATAATAAAGCATACCGGGATCGAAACGTCCGCCTCCACTCGCACAACTTTCAAAAAGGATATTTGGAAAACGTGAGGTGATTTCTTCAAGAACATAATATAGGCCTAACATATATCTGTGCATAACTTCGCCTTGCCTATCATTTGGAAGAAGCGCAGATCCCGCTTCGGTCATATATCTATTCATATCCCATTTAACATATTCGATATTTGCCTTTTTAAGTACGGTGCTCACCGATTCTATCACATAATCGCACACATCTTTTCGAGATAAATCAAGTGTTAATTGATATCGTGTCTCATAAGATACTCTACCCTTTGTATGCAGTACCCAATCGGGATGGTTTCTATAAAGCGCGCTGTCGGGATTTACCATTTCAGGTTCAAACCAAAGTCCAAAACGCATACCTAAAGCATTGATTTTTTTGGCAAGGGAATTTAACCCGTTTGGCAATCTATCAGGGTTTTCATACCAGTCGCCAAGTCCTGCCCTGTCATTATTTCTTGCGCCAAACCAACCGTCGTCAAGCACTAATGTATCAACGCCAATTTCGGCTGCTTTTTTTGCAATATCTACTAATTTTTCTTCACTGAAATCAAAATAAGTGGCTTCCCAATTATTTATTAAAACAAATCTGTCAGTATCTCTGTATTTGCCACGGCACAAACGGGTGCGATAAAGTTTATGATAATTTCTTGACATTTCACCTAGGCCGTTTGCCGAATATACAAGCACAGCTTCGGGTGTCTGGAATTCTTCACCTGTTTCCAAAACATAATTAAACCCAAAAGGATTTATACCCATATATGCCCTTGCACAATTATAACCACCAAGTTCTACGCCCGCTGTAAAGCTACCGCTATATACAAGACTGAAGCCGTAAACATCGCCCTGTTTTTCATCAGCGCCCTTACTGCATATTGCCATAAACGGATTATGTATCGCACTTGATACCCCAAAGCGACTTTCGATATTTTGATTTCCATGAACAATTTCTCTTCTCGTGATATGGCGTTCTCTGCACCAGTGCCCATCAAGATGAAGAAGTTCACCGCCGCCAAAACCGAAGAAATCAACTGTTACACTCATAGCAGCTTTAAGTTCTAAACGCTCACCATTATTTACTATTCTTACGCTTCTAGTTATAACATTGAAATCTTCAAAAACTGTATAATACAAATAAACATCAATATCTTTTAAATTGTCATGCAAACGTATTGTAAGGGTTTGAACATTATCATTTTCCTCACAATATGTAGCGGGTAAGCCCTGCAAAGCGGGTTTACCGTTGGTAATGATATGGTCGGCATAAACAAGTCTTGTTATTCGGCTTCCGTCAGAATATGCTGCATCAAAAGCGGGCAAACGCATATCCACACTACCAAAGGTTGAATATTCAAGCGGAAAATCATTCGTTGAATATTCGCCATAATCCCTTGCGGAAAGCGGCCTTCTTTTCATTTGCAATATTATATTAGTATTGAAAGGATTTTTCAATCTTTTACCCCAATATAAATGCAATAGAACTTCGTTCTCAAAGATTCCCATTGCATAGGTTGTGGTTTTAGTGTTCAGATAAAAAATATTATTTTCTTTGTCAAACTTAATCATATTCAATCGTCCTTTATAAAGTCAATTCAACATTTGTTACACCGCAATTATCACTCATAGCCGTAATTATAATTTTTCCTTGATATTTAGCAGGTTTAACAGCAACAAGAATTTTTCCCATAAACATTTTGCGTTTTGTATTAGTCACATTATTATGATCAGTATTATCAGAACCAGTGCCTACAATTTTAGAAGGCACATTAACTGAAAATGTTACATATTCAGAAACATTTGAAACAACATTTCCGTTTTTATCAACACATTCACAATTAAACAAACCCATTAAAATTCCAATGTGAAACAATATGAACCATCGGCTCATCAGTCCAATGAGATTTATTTTGATAAAATGCACCCTTCTTTTGCAAAAAAGTCAATCGCGCCCGATACCGAACAGATGCGTGGCCACGTTGCTTTGCCTCTATGCTCTACCGCAATACATTGAAATTCACCAAACACATAATCGCGTTCTCTTAGGAATTTATATGTTTTTGCGCGCCCAAAAAACCAACTGTTTTTATCAACATCTTTATCCCTTATCCGACCCTGTGTGTTTGTATCAAAATTCCAATCCCTTGTATTACCGGCACTTTTATTGTAAAACTAGTATACAATGCACAAATTGGTATACCAGTAAATATCACTCTTTAAAAGTCTGTTTAATTTTCATAATATAATCTTAGAAAACCAGAGTAATTATCGAATGCGGCTTCATAACTATTCTAGTGCACCCATTATTATATCGTAAATTAGCCGATATTTTTTTATCGGCTGTATTTATAACAACGCAAACCCTGCTTCCGTCAGGATTTACAAAACCGCAGGAATACATCTGACGGTTGTGCTTTGTAGTTGCAACACGCTTTGCCCCACGCTGAACAAATTTTGAAAAATGACCCATATAGTAGTAAATCGGGGTGACGATAAGCTCTTGATTTTCAGTATTATAAAGAATGGGTGCATAACAACCGTCTTCTTTATTCTCAAAAAGGTCGCCTTCGGTTTTAGCAGTACGACAATGATATGGACCGCCATTCTGGTCTAAAAGCAGGTTCCAGTCACAAAGGGCAATTTCAAAATTGTTGAAGTTTTCGCAAATTTCAACACCATAGCTTTCGGCAAGAACATTTACGTCTTCGGTAATAGGTCCGCAAAATTCACCGCAAACCAAGGGCTTACCAAGCTGTTCGTGAACAAGGCGT
>JAZNOE010000015.1:0-14326 GCA_045580625.1 Acutalibacteraceae bacterium
ATTGTCCGAAAATAATAGTTAATCGCAACGGGCGATTCGTGAATCGCCCCTACGGGTAATATCAATTAAATTACAGATTATTTACATCCGTCACGGAGCGACACCTAACCTCTTCACTATTACCTCTTACCTCGCCTCACCCATAAACCTCGATTTGTTAAAAAAATAACACTTTTAATTGTGCCCTGCGCACTTGAATTATTATATAAAATATTGTAAAATGAATTTGTATATCTATTTTACATTTAATTTAGGGGGAACCCAAATGCCAAAAAAAGAAAAAATTCTCAAGCCGCAGGGCAGGTCTTTAAACGGCACTTTTTTGCCGCACCTTAAAAACACCGCCGAATATGAAACGGTGGTTATGCCCCCCGTGGCTGAGGTTATACTACCCTTTTCACAGCATATCGGCGCACCTGCAAAGCCGGTTGTTGAAGAAGGTCAACAGGTATTTGTAGGCACTCTTGTTGCCGAAGCCGACGGTTTTGTCAGTGCACCTGTACATTCAAGTGTTTCGGGTACTGTTAAAAAAATTAATAAAGACAACATTGTTATCACGTCTGACGGTAATATGACACCTGATGAGGGTCTTGAACCGTTTGAAGTCAACACCCCGCAGGATTTGGCCGAAGCCGCAGGCAAATGCGGTCTTGTCGGTCTTGGCGGTGCAGGCTTTCCGACAAAGGTTAAGCTTTCAATTAAGGAAGGTACCGTCATTGATACACTTGTTATAAACGCCGCCGAATGTGAGCCTTACATAACAAGCGACTACCGCGAGTGTATGGAAAATTATGACGATGTTATAAACGGTGTTTATCTTATTAAAGATATTTTAAAAATTGAAAAAGCCATCATTTGTGTTGAATCGAACAAAGAGGCCGCCATCAAAAAGCTTTATGAAATAGCGACCGATGCACGCGACGATGATGACAGCGTAAAGCTTATGCGACTTCAGTCAAAATATCCGCAAGGCGCTGAAAAGGTGCTAATTTATTCTGCTACAGGCAGAAAGGTGCCTGCAGGCAAGCTTCCAAGCGACGTTGGCTGTATTGTTATGAACATTACAAGTATTGCCACCCTTTACCGTTTTATTAAAACAGGTATGCCGCTTGTACAAAAACGTATAACCGTTGACGGTACCGCCGTTAAGGAGCCTAAAAATATTATTGTCCCCATTGGCACACCCATTAAAAATGTTTTGGAATTTGTGGGTGTTGAAGATTATGACGAAATTATTATGGGCGGTCCGATGATGGGTGTTGACGTAGCTTCAGCCGATGCTCCCATTGAAAAGCGCAATAACGCGATTACCGTTATGCTGAACGCTCTGCCCGATATTTCCACCGCTTGTATCCGTTGCGGCAGATGTGCAAGCACCTGCCCGATGAATCTTTACCCCGCAAAGGTGGATTCGGCAATAAGCTTTAAGCTTTATGAAAATTTACCGTCACTTAACATTAATTACTGTATGGAATGCGGCTGTTGCTCTTACGTATGCCCCGCAAAGCGACCGCTTACACAAACAATGCGACTGGGCAAAGCTATTTTAAGGAGGAAGAAATAAAATGAAGAAAATTTTAAACGTTTCCTCTTCCCCACATTTTCGCCATTCTGACACAACACAGGGCATTATGCTTGACGTTATAATCGCCTTACTGCCCGCCGCAATTTACGGCTGTGTTATTTTCGGCTGGCGCGCCGCCGCAGTTTTGGCGGTCACAACCGCTTCTGCCGTTCTTTTCGAATATTTGTGGAATTTAATTTTCAAAAAGCCGCAAACCGTTTTTGACCTTTCGGCAGTCGTTACGGGCTTACTTTTGGGTATGAACCTGCCACCAACAATTCCATTCTGGATGGCGGTCGTAGGCAGCTTTGTCGCAATTATAATTGTTAAACAGTTTTTCGGCGGTATTGGTCACAACTTTGCAAACCCCGCAATCACTGCACGAATTGTTTTAATGGTGTCCTTCCCGGTTGCAATGACAAGCTATATCACACCCTTTGCGGTTGATGCGGTGACAAGTGCCACCCCACTTGCAGCCATTTACGGCGATGTCACTACCACCGTTACCGTAAAGGATGCATTTTTCGGTATCCAGGGCGGCTGTATTGGCGAAACCTCTGCTTTATTTCTTATAGTCGGCGGTCTTTACCTTATGCTTCGCAGAGTTATCAACCCCGTTATCCCCGTTTGCTTTGTGGGCACGGTTGCTTTAGCTTCGCTTATCGCAGGCGATAATGTTGGTCTTGCGGTGTTCAGCGGCGGCCTTATGATAGGTTCAATCTTTATGGCAACCGATTATACCACCTCCCCGACAACCAACCTTGGTAAAGCAATTTTTGGTGTTTGCTGCGGTCTTATAACCTTTATTATAAGAACCTTTGGCGCATTGCCCGAAGGTGTTTCATATTCGATTTTGCTTATGAACATTCTTGTACCGTACATAAACCGCCTGACAGAAAGAAAGCCCTTTGGCTTTATTAAAGCAAAGGAGGGCAAATAATATGAAAGAATTTTTTGTGAAAATTTGGGGCGCTGTCGTTTCTTTTTTCAAAAATGAAAAGGATTCTATCATAAAGCCCACCGTTGTGCTTTTATGCATTTGTATTATTATCCCCTTAGCTTTAGCGGTCACCAATAAGGTCACCGAAGACAGAATTAAGGTTTTGGAAGAAAAAAATGCCAAACAAACAATGTCAAGCCTTGTTAAAGCCGAAAAATTTGTTTCAAAGGACGGCAATGGCTTTGCATATCACGAAGCAGTCAACAAAAAAGGTGAGGTTGTCGCTTATATTTTTAAAACCTCTGCAAAAGGCTATGGCGGTGACGTTGTTGTTATGACAGCGTTTTCACCCACAGGCAGTATTTCAAACCTTGCCGTATTGGACGTTTCAAACGAAACACCCGGTCTTGGCCAGAATGCCGCAAAGCCTGCCTTTTACGAACAGTTCAAAAATATATCTGACAAGATTTCAATTAACGACGTTGACACCGTTACAAGTGCCACTATTACTTCAAAGGCGGTTACCAACGCAATTAACGATGCCATATCCAATTTCAATTCTTTGGCTTCAAAGCCGGTAACTCTGCCCGAAACCACCACAGATAACGCTATAGAAACGGAGGCTACTGCTGATGAACAACAATAAATATCTCAGTACCTTTACAAACGGTCTTGTAAAGGAAAACCCCACCCTCCGTCTGGTGCTTGGTACCTGTCCTACCCTTGCGGTAACAACCGCCGCCATCAACGGCATTGGTATGGGTGTTTCGGCAACCTTAGTGCTTATTTGTTCAAACGTTGTTATTTCACTGCTCAGAAATATTATTCCCGACAAGGTAAGAATTCCTGCATATATCACCATTATTGCAGGCTTTGTGTCGGTTGTGCAGATGCTGGTTAAAGCATTTTTGCCCGCAATTGACCAGTCACTCGGCATTTATCTGCCACTGATTGTTGTTAACTGCATTATTCTTGGCCGTGCCGAAATGTTTGCTTCAAAAAATTCGGCTGTTTTATCAGCCCTTGACGGCTTGGGTATGGGCATTGGCTTTACCGCAGTTTTAACCCTTATGGGTGCTATTCGCGAGCTTATGGGCGCAGGCGCACTTTTTAACCTGCCCATCACCGCTGAATTTATTGACCCTATGGTTATTTTCCTGCTTCCCCCCGGTGGTTTCTTTGTATTTGGTATTCTTGTTGCCGTTTCGAATGCGCTTGCCAAAAAAGCAGGTAAAGAGCCTGTTCAGCATTTAGGCTGTGCAAACTGCCCTTCAAAAAGCTTTTGTAACAGGGAGGAATGTGTAAATGAATAAAGTCACAATTGCCTCCATTTTATTGGCATCTATTTTAACAAACAATATGGTGCTTGCAAAGTTTTTGGGCATTTGCCCCTTTTTGGGTGTTTCCAAGAAAACAAACACCGCCCTTTCGATGAGCATTGCCGTTACTTTAGTAATGATGCTTTCCACCGCGGTAACACACCCGATATACACCTATATTTTAGCACCGAAATACGTTTACCTTGAAACTATTGTTTTTATTTTGGTTATCGCCGCCATCGTTCAGCTTTTGGAAATTGTTTTAAAGAAGTTTTTACCACCCATTTATAAATCGCTTGGTATTTATCTTCCTCTTATCACCACTAACTGTGCGGTTTTGGGTATAACCATGCTTAACATTACCGACGGTCTTAATTTTGTTCAATCGCTCATTAACGCTTTGGGCGCAGGTCTTGGCTTTATGCTCGCAATGCTTTTATTCTCGGGCGTACGCGAACGACTTGAAACCGCCGATATTCCCGAATTTTTAAAGGGCCTGCCCTCAACCTTGATTGCTGCGGCTATCGTTGCCCTTTCATTCCTTGGGTTTGCCGGAATAGGAGGCTGATTTTATGGAAATTTTAATTCCTGTAATTATTATTGCAGTCATCGGCCTTATTGCAGGCTTGGGTCTTTCATTTGCATCAAAATATATGGCAGTGCCCGTGGACGAAAACGAAGCAAAGCTTCGCGAAGCGCTTCCCGGTGCAAACTGCGGCGCCTGTGGCTTTTCAGGCTGTGACGGTTATGCCGCCGCTTTGGCAAAGGGTGAAGCCGCACCCAATTTGTGCTCACCCGGTGGTGAAGCCGCTGCACAACAAATTGCCCAAATTTTAAATGTAGAGGTTTCAGCAAACCCAAAAATTGCTTTTGTGGCTTGCAACAACAGCTGTGACAAAACCCAACGCGACTTTGCTTATGAAGGTCTTCAAAGCTGTACTGCCGCCGCACTTTTGCAGGGCGGACCGCTTGAATGTAAATACGGCTGTATCGGCCTTTTGGACTGTGTTGCCGCCTGCCCCTTTAATGCAATTGTCGTTAACAACAATCACCCCACCGTTTGCAAAGACCTTTGTGTGGGTTGCGGTATGTGTGTTAACACCTGCCCGAAGGGTGTTATAAAGCTTGTTCCGAAAACCTATAAAACCGCTGTGCTTTGCAACAACAAGGAAAAAGGCGCACCGGTTGTTCAGGGCTGTAAAAGCAGCTGTATTGCCTGCACAATGTGTGAACGCGCTTGTGAAAAGGGCGCAATTAAAATTATCAACAATTTGGCGCAGGTCGATTACGAACTTTGCGACGGCTGCGGCAAATGTAAAGAGGTCTGCAAAAGAAAAGTTATTATATAAAAAAGTATATCCCCCAATTTTTTGGGGGATAATATTGTTATCATATAAAAAGAGAGGCATCTGTTTTGAGAACCTGCGGAATTTTAATGCCGATTTTTTCCCTCGCGTCAGAGGGTGGCATCGGTACCTTCGGCAAAGAAGCATACCACTTTGTTGATTTTTTAAAAGCTTCAAAGCAGAGCTATTGGCAGATATTACCCCTTACCCCAACCGGTCACGGGGATTCACCCTATAGCTCGTTTTCGGCCTTTGCCGGCAACCCTTATTTTATTGACATTGAAACCCTTATTGAAGAAAAGCTTTTAAAGGAAAAGGAATTTTCATCATTTGATTTTGGCGGCAACCC
The DNA here is from genome assembly GCA_045580625.1 of Acutalibacteraceae bacterium. Lineage (GTDB taxonomy): Bacteria > Bacillota > Clostridia > Oscillospirales > Acutalibacteraceae > UBA737. Next base: position 5,519 of record JAZNOE010000015.1, read on the forward strand.
ACATAAAATTGATTATGACAAAATCGGCAGTCAGCGACTTTCACTTTTGCGTCTTGCCTTTAACCGCTTTATACCCGATGCGGAATATGACCGATTTTTAGAAGAAAACGGCTTTTGGCTTAACGATTTTGCCTGCTTTATGGCAATTAAAAATGCAAATAACGGGTCAGGCTGGCACGACTGGCCTCAAACCCTGCGCCGACGTGACCCCGCCGCTTTGCTGGAAATTGAAAAAGATCTGAAAAACGACATTGATTTCTACAAATTTTTGCAATTCAAATTCAGTCAGCAATGGTTTAAGCTGAAGGAATATGCCAACCAAAACGGAATTAAGATTATAGGCGATATACCGATATACGTTGCGCTTGATTCTTGCGACGTGTGGGCAAATACCGAACAATTTCAGCTTGATGAAGGCTTCAAGCCCACTTCGGTTGCGGGTGTTCCGCCCGATGCCTTTGCCGAGGACGGCCAGCTTTGGGGCAACCCCCTTTATGACTGGAAAAAAATGAAAACCGACGGCTATAAATGGTGGGTAAGCCGTATGAAGCACGCGTTAAAGCTTTATGACGTGGTGCGCATTGACCACTTCCGCGGGTTTGAATCTTATTTTTCAATTCCCGCAACCGACAATACCGCAAAAAACGGCAAATGGGAAAAGGGACCTGATATGGCACTTTTCCGTCAATTCAAAAAAGACATTGGCGAAAACCTGCCCATTATTGCGGAAGATTTAGGCTATTTAACCCCACAGGTTAAAAAGCTGCTTAAAAACACGGGATATCCCGGAATGAAGGTTTTGCAGTTTGCCTTTGACGGTGATAATAACAACGATTACCTGCCCTTTAACCACGAAAAAAACAGCGTGGTTTATACCGGCACCCACGATAACGACACCATTATCGGCTGGACAAAAAGTGCGGGTGAAGATGAAGTTAAACGTGCTGAAAAGTTCTTTAACGCAAAACGTCAGGACGGCTTTAACTGGACAATGATGCGCGCGGCGCTTGCTTCACGCAGTGACACCTGCATTTTAATGATGCCCGACCTTTTAGCGCTTGACAGTCAGGGCAGAATTAACACCCCGTCGGTGGTGGGCGGCAACTGGAATTGGCGAATTGATTCTTATTGCATAAATGACTGGCTTTCAAAAATTGTTGGTGATTTGACCACCCTTTACGGAAGAAACCCAAAATAAACAAAACGGACGAGCTTTCGTCCGTTTTATTTATAGTTTTATATCTTCATTTGTTTAACCAATAAAAATATAAAAATTTAAACCTTAATACACCAATAAAAATTATTTTAAAAAACCGCCTTTTTTCTATCATTTTTTTACAAAGTGGGGAATATAATTCTATTACTGATATAAAAAGAAAGGTGATAGTTAAATGAACGGATTTTACCCCGAAGGCACACTTTACAACAAACAGGAAAATAAACGGCATATGTTATCCCCCGCGGCGCTTTTAGACGCGCAGGTACGGGGACTTGTGCTTGAAGCGGCGGTGCTTATGTGTGACACCGACCACAATTTAATCGTTAATCTTGGCTGTATGCGGGGCATAATTCCCCGAAACGAAGGGGCAATCGGTATTGAAAGCGGTGCCACCCGTGATATTGCGCTTATATCCCGCGTCGGCAAGCCGGTCTGCTTTGTTATAAGCGAAATCAAAAGTGACAAAAACGGTGATTTATATGCCGTTTTATCCCGCAAAAAAGCGCAGTTGCTTTGTAAAAGCTATATAGAAAGCGAATATAAGACAGGTCAGGTGGTAAACACCGTGGTTACACATCTTGAATCCTTCGGCGCGTTTTGTGACATCGGCTGCGGCAATATCGCCCTTTTGCCGATAGATGCAATTTCAGTATCAAGAATCAGTCACCCGAAGGACCGTTTTAAGGTGGGGGACAGTATAAAAGCGGTTATTAAAAGCATTGCTGACGACGGCAAAATCACCTTATCACATAAAGAACTGCTTGGCACCTGGGAAGAAAACGCGCGAGAATTTTCACCCGGGCAAACTGTAACGGGGGTTATAAGAAGCGTTGAAGATTATGGCATTTTTGTTGAAATCACACCCAACCTTGCAGGTCTTGCCGAACCAAAGGAAAACGTACAGGTTGGGCAACAGGCAAGTGTGTTTATAAAAAGCATTTTAAAGGATAAAATGAAGATAAAGCTTATAATAATTGACAGCTTTGAATCAAGCTATATTCCAAAGCTTAAGTATTATAATACCGATGAAATCATTACCGAATGGGAATATTCCCCCAAGGACTGCCGAAAACAAATTACCACCCGCTTTTGCGGATAGAAAAACGCACCCTTTCGGGTGCGTTTTTTTAATCGTCATCTTCATCTTCTTGGTCATCCTCATCGTCATGCGGGATAAACTCAACCGCAATTCGTTCAATTCGGATGCCGTCAACCTTTAAAACGGTTATAACAAGGTTTTCAAAGCTGAACTCGCTGCCTTCTTCGGCTTCACCGTCAAGCATTGTCTGTGCCCAACCGCCGATAGTAGCGCTGTCAAGCTCAAAATCCTCCTCATCATCAATATCAATATCAAATTCATCAAAGAAATCATAAACACGCATATCGCCGTCGGCTTCAAATTTATTTTCATCCACTTCGACAAATTCGCGTTCTATCTCATCGTTTTCATCCCAGATTTCACCGACAAGCTGTTCCATAACGTCTTCCATTGTAACAATACCCATTGTGCCGCCGTATTCATCAAGAACAACGACCATATGGCATTTGTTTTCACGCATTTTGTCAAGCACGTCGGGAAGCGGCATGGTCTTATGAACCTGTGTCACCGGAAGTAAAAGCTCGCGTATATTAACCTTTTTGCCTTCAACAAATTTTTTGTAAAAATGATTGAGATGCAGAACGCCGATTATATTATCGGCATTGTCTTCAAACACGGGAAGGCGCGAAAAGGTTGTTTCACAACACTTTTTAATGTTTACTTCATACGGATCGCGGATGTCCAGCGCCTCTAAATCGACACGGTGGGTTATGATTTCGTAAGCCAGCACCTCATCAAAATCAAGCGCGTTTTGTAAAAGGTCGCATTGCTCTTCATCCAGAACGCCTTCATCTTCAACAATTTCAATAATATTTTCAAAATCATCTTCAGACACGGCATCAACGTCGCTTACACGCGACTGCCAAAGCTTTGAAACAAGGTTAACAAAGGCCGTGACAACAATGTTAAGCGGCTTTAATATCCAGGAAAGAATATAAATCGGCAAGGCGGCAATTACACAAAAGCCTTCGGGCATTTGTTTTGCCAAAACCTTGGGTATGATCTCACCAAAGGTGAGCACCAAAAGCGTTACCGCAAGGGTTGACACCCAGGTGTAATCTTCACTTAACATATCCACCACAATAATGGTTGCCAGTGAAGAAATCGCCATATTTGCGATATTATTGCCGATTAAAACCGTACTTAAATAATCATCATAATTATCAAGTATTTTCATAGCGGTCAGATGACCGATAGACCCGCTGTTTTTCTTACGGTTTTTAAGTCTTATTGCATTTGCCGAAGAAAACGCAATTTCAGTTGCCGAGAAAAACGCGCCCACAGCCAAAAGCAGGGCAATGGGAATAAGTAAATACCATTTATCCATTGTCGGCACCTCCTATGTCATCCTCGTCATAGATTTCGCCGACTAATTCTTCTAAAATATCCTCAATTGTGAGAACACCGATAACCTCGCCGTTTTCATCCTTAACAAGACTTAAATTACGGCGATGTTCACTCATTTCGCGCAAAACGTCATCAATGGCAGTATCAGCATTAACGTAAAACGGATAGTCAATAATGCTTGCCAGAATAACGTTATTTTTGCGCTGCATATAAGTCTTCAAAAATTTGCGTATCTGCAAAATGCCCTTTACCTTACCCGAACGGTCGATAACGGGAATACGTGAATGCTTTGAATCCTTAACGATTTTTAAAATTTCGGGAGTTTTTAGGGTGGTGGAAATTTTTAAAACGTCTTCCCACTTTACCATAATTTCCTGTGCGGTGCGGTTGTCAAAATGCAATGCAGATTTCACAAGCTCGCCCTTGTCCTCATCAAAGCCGTCTTCGACCGAAATGTTTTCAACAATGTCGACAAGCTCCTCTTCGGTGATGGTTTCAACCGCTTCGGTGTGCTTTTTAAAGGGCAGCGACACAAGTGCCGTGAGACCTGAAAACACCAAAGAAATTGGTTTTAACACAAACATAAGAGGCAATAAAAACGCGGATGCAAATTCGGCAAATTTTTCGTTGCAGGAAAGTGCAAAGCTTTTAGGTATCATTTCACCCAAAACGAAAATAACCACGGTTGCCACAGCGGTTGCCACGGTAACCCAAGCAGGACCAAACTGCAAGGTTATAGCAGTTGCAAGCGTACCGCAGGCAATGTTAACAATATTATTACCGATAAGCAGTGTTGAAAGTGCGTTATCAAAATTATCTAAAATTTTAAGCACGCGCTTTGCCGCCTTTTCACCTTTTGAGGCTTTGCTTATCATATGTATTTTGTTAACCGATGCCAGAGCAATTTCAGCACCCGAAAAATAAGCACTGAGTAAAATCAGAATTGCGAAAAGAATAATATTCCCCGCAGGACTGTCGTCCACAAAAACCAACTCCTATTTTTAAAAATTTTGCATTATATATATTACATCATTAATACGGTTTTGTCAAATACTGCCCGAAATTTATTGACACTTCTTTTTCACACTGTTATAATTTATTTGAAAATTTCTGCAAATTCGGCGCTTTGGCGCATTGATATATAATCATTACCCGCAACAATGATATGGTCAAGCAGGCGTGTGCCAAGCTGGGTAAGGGAACTTCTAAGTGAAATTGTCATTTGAATATCGCTTTCACTTGGCAAGGCATTGCCGCTTGTATGATTATGCGAAATTATAACGTAAGACGCGTTATGCTTTAAAACAACCGATGCAATTTCCCGCCAGGTTATATCAACCATATCTTCAGTGCCATCGTTAAGCATTTCAAACCGCTTAAGCTTCCCTTTTGCATCAAGGCAGATTATCGCAAAGGTTTCATTTTTGCGGCCCATATATTTTTTGATCAGATAATCACCAATTGCATCAATATTTTCAAAAAAATCGTTTTTTGCAAATTTTCCTTCCTGATAACGCCTTGCAATTGGCATAACGGTTTTTATAAGCGTTGCAGCGTTTTGGGTCATTCCCGGCACCGAATACAAATCCTCCAGCTCGGCATCCATAACGTTTGTCAAGCTTCCAAACCTATTAATCAACTCGTGTGCAATGGGGTTTGTATCCTTACGCGGTATGCCGTAAAACAGCAAAACCTCTAATAAACGATGGTCCGGCAAACTTTCATAATTTTTATGTTCAACAATTTCTTCCCGCATACGTTTGCGGTGACCCTCATGAATATTTGGCTTTTTATCAGGCATACCATCACCCCTTTCACAAAACTATAACATTTTAATTATATAATACAACGCACACTTTTTCAAGGAGATATAATGAAAGAATTCACCATAACCAAAAATGATGCCAACCAACGGCTTGACAAATTCATAACCAAGGCCTGCCCAACATTGCCGACGGCACTTATGTTTAAGTATATCCGCACAAAGCGTATTAAAATAAACGGCAAGCGCGGTGAAATTAGCACAAGGCTTCAGGTCGGGGATGTTGTTTCGGCCTATATTAACGATGAATTTTTCACCCCCGTTGCCCCTAAATATGACTTTTTGTCTGCCCCCAAAACCCTTGACGTTGTTTATGAAGATGAGAATATAATTTTAGTCAATAAAAAACAAGGCTTGCTTGTCCACCCCGATAAGAACGAATATGGCGACACACTTATCGCCCGTATTCAGCATTATTTATACGACAAGGGCGAATATAACCCCGAGGATGAAAATTCTTTTCGCCCTGCCCTTGCAAACCGTATTGACCGCAATACAGCGGGCATTGTTATTGCCGCAAAAAATGCCGAAGCCTTACGGATTTTGTGCGATAAAATAAAATATCGCGAAATAAGCAAGCAGTATCTGACAATTGTTCACGGCACACCAAAAGAAAAAAGCGCAACCCTTACGGGATATCTTGAAAAAAACGAAGACAAAAACAAGGTTTATTTATCTAAACGTAAGACGGATAACAACCTTACCATTGTCACAAAATACAACGTTTTATCAAGCAAAAATAATCTATCACTTTTAGAGGTTGACCTGCTTACAGGCCGCACACATCAGATTCGCGCGCACATGGCATCTATCGGTCACCCGATTTTAGGCGACGGCAAATACGGCAAGTTAAAGGATGACAAGAAGCTCGGTTTTAATAAGCAGGCGCTTTGTTCTTATAAGCTGACCTTTGATTTTAAAACCGACGCAGGCGAGCTTGAATATTTAAAAGGCAAGACCTTTAAGCTTGATGACGTTTGGTTTGCAGACAAGTTATTTCCAAACACAAAATATTAAAAAAGACACGGTATAAAACCGTGTCTTTAATTTTTTATAATTAGTCATCAATTTCCTTAGCAGTAGCGCTTGCAAAAATTTTCTCAACCTCATCAGAGGGCGCTTTTGTAACAAGGGTTGCAATAACAGCCGCGATAGCGCCTGCAACAAAGCCGGGAAGAATTTCGTAAATACCAGTTGAGCTGATGGCCGCAGGAATAATCGTATCAGTGAATAATAAAAGCCATGCAATATCAACCACCGCACCAACAATAATACCTGTGCAAGCACCAACGTAGTTAAAGCGACGCCAAAAAAGAGAGAAAATTACAACCGGACCAAATGCCGCACCGAAAAGTCCCCAAGCATTTTCAACCATAGCCATAATACTGTTTGACCAACTATTGGTGTCATTAATGCCGTCTGCCGCGATAAAGAATGCAACAACCGAAACTGCCAGTACAACTAAACGTCCAACCCATAAAATTTCCTTATCGCTTGCCTTATTCTTACGGATAAGTGGCTTGTATAGGTCGCTTGTGAAGGAAGATGAAGCAACCAAAAGCTGAGAATCGGCAGTAGACATAGCCGCCGCAACGATGGCCGCAAGCAACATACCTGCAACAAAGCTGGGGAATACCTTTTGAACAATGATAATAAATATGTTTTGCTGAGCGCCACTCGGCAACAAGGTTTCTGCAACCGAAGCACCGCCGGGCAAAATATAGGTTCTTGCGAGAATCGCAATTGCAATCGCTGCACCAAGGGTTAAAATAACCCAGATTATTGCAACTGTGGCAGACTTTTTAATCATTGACGGCTTTTTTATTGACATAAAGCGAACAATAATATGAGGCATACCAAAATAACCAAGGCCCCAAGAAAGACCTGTTACAATATCCTGCCATTTAGCCGCAAAAGGGTTTGTTCCGAAAGGTGTAATACCTTCGGCAAAAGCACCTGAAAAGCTTGAATCAAAATTACCGGTTGCCATAACAATCGGAACCGCAAGCAATGCAATAAGCATTAAAATACCTTGGAAAAAGTCAGTCCAGCAAACCGCCTTAAAGCCACCAAGGAAGGTATAAACCAAGATAAGCAAAGCAAATATGCCCATGGCAAGCATTTCCTTACCTGCAAACCAAGGGATAACCGCACACATAACGTTTTTGCCCGCAACGAAAGCTGAGGAAACGTAAACGGTAAAGCTTATTAAAAATATTATCGCACATACGATTTTCAACACTGAGCTATTTGAAGCAAAACGATTTGTTAAATATTGAGGAAGGGTAATTGAGTCACCCGAAGCGCGTGAAAAACGACGCAAACGTTTAGCAACCAAAATCCAGTTTGCGGCAGTACCCAAAGCAAGACCTATACCGATCCACACCTTGCCCATACCAAAAGCCAAAATACTTCCGGGGAAGCCCATCAATAACCAGCCCGACATATCCGACGCCTGAGCGCTCATTGCGGTTACCCACGGCCCCATTGAACGTCCGCCTAAGAAATATTCCTTTTCACCCTCATTTTTAGAACGCAAAAAGAAAAACATTCCTATGCCGAGCATTAGCACAAAATACAAAACAAATGCTAACAATTCCATTTCTCATCTCATCCTTTGAATTTTAAAAACATTTATAACAGTATACCACAACTTTTTTTAAATTGCAATAATTATTCACTTTTTTCATTAAACCAACATAGCAACACTTTATCCCACAACACAGCGAAGCTGTTTATAGCGTATCACAGACCACTATAACTTAAAACTCACCCTTGCAAGATTATGCGGGAGAACAATGCTCTCCCCTACGAATATACAATTTAATTTGGATATAATTACGAATTCCGAATTACGCGTCATCGATAAACCCCAATTCAATTATCCAACAAAAAAGGCTCCCGTTGGGGAGCCTTTTTTTAGTTTAGTAGATATTATCCAACGTAAGCTGCAACAGCGTCACCATATCTCATCATTGCAATAAGCAATTCGGGAAGGTTTTCAACGTCTGAGTTAGCTTGTGTTGCGGCATAAGACTCGATGTTGTAAAGGGCTGTGTTACTAATTGCAACGCCGTCCTTCTTAACAGTTGCGAGTACTTCTGAACGCATATGGTTGGGGTTAAGACCACTGAAGTTTACATAGTAATAGGTACCATCAAATGTGTTTGCAAATGCTTCGCCTTCAATAGTCCAGCTTCTACCGTTTGCCTGGAGGTATACTTGAACGTCATTTACGTCTACACCTGCTTCTAACTTAAGACGATATCTGATTGTGATAGAGTCTTTAAGTACGAGAGATGCGTTTGTCCACTTAGCTGT
>JAZNOE010000016.1:0-24934 GCA_045580625.1 Acutalibacteraceae bacterium
AGCATTTGCAGGCACATTTGATGGTACCTATTACTATGTAAACTTCAGTGGTCTTAACCCCAACCATATGCGTTCAGAAGTACTCGCAACTGTTATGAAGGACGGCGTTGCAATTAGTAACACAGCCCTTTACAACATCGAGTCTTATGCCGCAACACAAGCTAACTCAAACGTTGAAAACCTTCCTGAATTGCTTATTGCAATGATGAGATATGGTGACGCTGTTGCAGCTTACGTTGGATAATATCTACTAAATTAAAAAAAGGCTCCCAAACGGGAGCTTTTTTGTTTGGATAATTGAATTGAGGTTTATCGATGACGCGAAATTCGGAATTCGTAATGCGTAATTCGTAATTATATCCAAATTAAATTGTATATTCGTAGGGGAGAGCATTGCTCTCCCGCATAATCTCGCAAATTACCGACGGGCGATCATTGTTCTCTCCTACGATGTAGAATAAAAATTGATATAATGCGTAGGGAATGGATTTATCCATTCCGCAAAAACAGCATTATAAAACGGGACGGATTAATCCGTCCCGTATAATTTCTTAAAAATTCAACCGAGCAACAAACTAAAAATTAATCAACAATTTCAATAATTGTATTATCAATTATTTCATCATTTGACAATGTGATATATTTTGTATTTGCTAATTCGTGGCAAGCGGGAATTGCTGCATTTCCGTTAACTTTAAATACTCTTTCAGAAGAATTGGTATTTTTATAAGCCACCTTAACCTTTTTGCCCTTGATTTTAAGCTCGATTTCGGCTTCATTAGCAGGGAAATAGTTGGGGAATTCAATTTTAATTCCGTCAAGGTTGGGCTTAATACCAAAGCCGTAGCCAACCAATTCTTTAATTAAGGTTGTGCCGCTTCCGGTGTACCAGTCACCCATAGATTCGCCGTCAATGGTGTAATCGGGGTTATAGCAATAGGAATTAGGCATAACAAACGGGGTTTTTGAGCAGTTTTCGTGTGTTATTACCATAGATTTTTCTACCTGCTCCCATGCCATTTTGCTTTCACCAATTTCAAACAATGCCATTGAACCGAAAATGGAAGAATGGATATAAGCTGCAAAGTTTTCGGCAATACCGGGGGTAATGGTAGAAATTCTGCCAAAATAATTGTAGCTGTCCTTCAAAAACGGTTTATCAAAGGTCAATAAGCCGTATTTCGAGTCTAAAGTTTTAAAGGCGTCGTGAATAATTGCTTTGGTGTCGGGGTCTTTTTCGGTAAGGCCGCAAATTGCCCACATTGAATGTGCGGTTGAGCTTATGCGGGATACACCGTCGGGGTCATTGAATGAGCCCATAAAATACGAACGGTCATCGCCCCAGCCGTGAAGAATTCGTTTTTCGCCGTTTTCGTTTACAGTAACAGCATATTTTAAAAGACCTTTTTCTAAACGTTCGCGGGCCTTGGTGTATTTTGCAATTAAATCATCATAACCGCCGATTTTTGAAAGAATTTCAATAAATTCACGGCAATTTCTGTACATCTGGGCAGATGCCATAACGGTAACACCGTTGCCCCAGCGCTTGCCTGCCTTGTTGGTAGCGCCAAGTCGGTCAATTGCATCGTTCCAGTCACCGTGAAGAATGTGCAGACAGTCGGTTTCATCATCCAATTGGCTGCAAAGGTAATCCATTATTCTTATTAAATGTTCCAGCACAGTGTCTGAATAATCGGTTATTGACTGATAACCCGAATTGTCTTCTTTAGCAGTGAAGTATGAGCATTTTTCATTTAAAATTGAAAAATCGTTAGTGTAAGCAAGGTATGAATAGAATGCTGAAATAACAAAGGGTCCCTGGTCGATATATTCATCAAGGTCAACCGTTGGCATAACACCCGGATTTTCAGAATAAGAAAAACGTCTTGGCGGTCTGCCTGTGTCAAGAACGAAATTTAGTGTTGAAGCAAGCTTTGCACGGCATTTTTCGGGTTGCCATAAAAGACCTCCCTCAAGCTGCTGCATAACGTCACGCATACCGATAAGCACACCGTCAAAGTTTTTGCCCATAGCACAGAAGGTAACCTGCTTTTGAAGGTTCTTCAAAAAACGGTTTAATACGTTAGGGTGAATATCGCCTTTATAATCCTTAAAGGTGATATTAAAGGTTGAAAGGTCTTGCAAATATTCCTTTTCGGTTTCTTCCATACGCTTTTCAAGTGCTTTAACGTCATTTTCTTCGGACAGAAAATCAAGTGCTGATTGTTCATCGTGGCTGTATGAAAGCACAAGGTCAACGCGCTTTTCATCATTCGGCTTTAAGGTATAGCGGTAAAGGTTTGCCGCAACGGGGGTATCGGTCATATTTACCGACGTTTTAATTTCTGCAAAGCGGCCGTTTAATAAAGAGTCGGAATTCATGGCAGCTCTGACGTTACCAAACGCGCCTGTTTTACCAACTGTGTGTGAAATTTCATCGGGGTTTGCATCAAAATAAGGCTTAACAACCAAACGGTTGTTCCAGTTGCGAAACAGGGTTGCACCATCATGCGCAACGGAATATTTATTCATTTTATCCCAGAAATTTTCATGCTCTTTATTTGCAAGAATTGTTTCAAAGCAGGAAAGAAGATAAATTTCCTGCACTTTTTCTGATTTATTAATTGCGTATGAAGTGAAAACAATCTTTTTGTCTTCGGTTACAAAAATACGCAAAGCAAAGGTGACGTCTGTGGTGTCTGCAAGATACCAGGCGCACTTGTTTTCATAAACGGTGTAACGTTTTATATCAGCTTCGTTAAGCTGCTTTGTGGTTTCAAAAAGTGAAACGGGTATGTATTTTTCACCGTTTTTAATACCGCCGAAAAAGTGAACCGAAGGCTCTTCACAATAGTGAATGGGCTTGAAAAGGTTGAAGGTGGATTCCCACGCTTCAACAACACCGTTGTTATAAAGCCAGATGGTAAAGCCGTCATATCCGTAAGGGTAACGCGTTGTACCTTTTTCTCTTTCGCAGGAAAGAATTCGGTCATTACTCAAATAATACGTGTTTTGGGGCAGCTTTACGCTTTTGTTGTTGTTTTTTAAGGTGGTTTCAATTTCACTAATTAAAGAAATGATTTTTTCTTTCATCTGTTAATTCCTCCTTTGCGGTTTATTATAATCATACCATAAATTCTTTTTTAAAACTATGCAGTAATATTTAATACAAATCCCATAAATTATCGCATTTGTATTAAAAATGTGATATTGTTACAACACGAAAAAACTGTTATAATGTATTTAGAATATATTGGGGATGTGATAGTTATGTCAAACACTTCAAATTTATGTAAATTAGCTGCTGCCGAAGGTACGGTTTTACTGAAAAACGATGGAAATTTGTTGCCTTTAAGCAAAGGCGTACGTCTTGCCGTTTTCGGTAGAATGCAAACCGCGTATTACAGATGCGGTACCGGCTCGGGCGGTGGTGTAAGACTAAAAGAAATACCCTGTATTTTGAATTCTCTGAAGGCAAATTCGGATTTGGTTTTAGATGAAGATTTAATAGATATTTATACCGCCTGGGTGAAGGATAACCCATTTGATGACGGCGGCGGAGTCTGGGCAGGCGAGCCCTGGCACCAAAAAGAGATGCCTTTAAGCGATGAAATGGTACAAAATGCCGCTTTAAAAAATGAAGTGGCGCTTGTAATCATTGGCAGAACCGCGGGCGAAGACCACGACAATGCCGATGTTGAAGGCAGCTATAAGCTTACTGAAGATGAAGAGGAAATTCTTTCAAAGGTTTGTAAATCTTTTGAAAAAGTAATAGTTGCTGTTAACACAGGCAACGTTATAGACCTTTCTTTTATAGATAAATATAACCCACAGTCTGTTTTGTATATATGGCAAGGCGGTATGGCGGGTGCTGATGCCTTTGCAGAAATTTTAAGCGGCAGAATGTATCCTTCGGGTAAGCTTGCGGACACACAGGTATATAGCCTTGATGAGCATCCTACAAACAATTCCTTCGGTAATACCCGTAAAATTATTTATGATGATGACATTTACGTTGGTTACCGTTATTTTGAAACCTTCGCAAAAGAAAACGTGCGTTACCCCTTTGGCTACGGTTTGTCATATACCGAATTTGACGTTTCATACAGCGCCGCTGATGACGGTGATTATATAACCGTAAAAGCAAACGTTAAAAACGTTGGTGATTTTTGCGGTAAAGAGGTAATAGAAATATACTTTGAAGCACCCGACAGCGATATGGGAAGCCCCGCAAGACAGTTGGTTGAATTTGCCAAAACCAAAGAGCTTGCCCCCGGTGAAAGCGAAGAAGTATCCCTGCGTTTTTCTAAAAAGCAAATGGCGGCATTTGACGATGTGGGCATAACAGGCAATAAGTCTTGTTTTGTTTTATTAAAGGGTGATTACCGAATTTTTGCAGGCACCGATGTAAGAAACGCAGAATGTGTTTTAACATATAACATGCCTGACGTTAAGGTTGTAGAGCAATTAAGCTCTGCTATGGCTCCCTTTATGGATTTGGACGTAATAAAAGCCGAAAACCAAAACGGCGAATACGTGTTAGGACACCGCAGCATTAAGGGTCAGGCGGCTGATATTGAAAGCTTTAAGGTTGATTTTGCCGAGCTTGAGTTTAGCGGCGACAAGAACATAAAGCTTGTGGATGTGTATAACAAAAAGCATACTTTAGATGAATTTATTGCGCAATTAAACGACATTGAGCTTGCAGCACTGGTTTGCGGCGAGGGTCTTAACAGTCCCAAGGTTACCGCAGGCGCGGCGGGTGCGTTGGGCGGTCAGACCGAAAGTCTTTCAAATTACGGCATACCCGTTTGCTGTGTGGCAGACGGTCCTTCAGGTATAAAAATCAGTAAGGAATATGAAACCACTTTAACCCCAAACGGCACAATGCTTGCCTGCACCTGGAATACCGAAGTTGTAAAGCAGTTGTTTGAAATTATCGGGGCCGAGCTTGAAAAATACGAAGTGGATTCACTTTTGGGACCCGGTCTTAATATACACAGAAGTCCGCTTTGCGGCAGAAATTTTGAATATTTTTCCGAAGACCCTTATTTAAGCGGTAAAATGGGTGCATATATTACTAAAGGTATTGCAACTCACGGTACATATTCAACCATTAAGCATCTATGCTGTAATAATCAGGAAAGATCACGCTCGGATTATGACGTTACCGTTTCAGAGCGTGCGCTTCGCGAAATATATTTAAAGCCCTTTGAAATTGCGGTAAAATATGGCGAAAACGTTCTGATAATGACCTCATACAATTCGGTTAACGGTTTCTGGTCGGCCTCAAATTATGATTTAACTAAAAAAATCTTAAGGGATGAATGGGGCTTTGAAAATATTGTTATGACCGACTGGTGGGCAAAATGTAACGTAAATCAGGGAGAATGGGGAAGCACCAATCGCCTTGACGTAATGGTGCGCTCACAAAATGATTTGTATATGGTAGCCCCCGACGTGTCTGTTAAATCGGGCAGTGCGCACATCGGTCTTCAAAGAGGTACAATCACAAGGGCTCAGCTTCAATGTGTTTGTAAGCACATTTTGGAATGGATTTTAAAAACCAATACCTTTAAGGAATATTTAAAGCGCGGTTGTGTGCCCAAGTATTCAATTGATACAAAAACAGACAATATGACACAAGTGGACAGCATTTGTGATGTTAAAGCTGATAACGAATATATTATTAATATCAAATCAAATAAGGATGCCGCGTTTATATTTAAAATTTCCAGCAGTTTGGATTCTTTGGCACAAATACCGATATCCGTTAAGGTTGATAATTCTGAATTTATGATTATGGTAAACGGCACCGAAGGCGCCGAAATTGAGGTTACCCGTCTTTTAAGAATTGATTGGTGGAAAGAACATAAAATAACCCTTGGCTTCTCAAATGCAGTCAAAGTAAACGGCATTATTATTAAGCAAATAGTATAAAGGCGATGAAGAAAATGGCTAAATATTTTAAATGCTTTACCGATAAAAACCCTGTTTCTTATGCCCTTGGCGAAGAAATTACGTTTACCGTTTTTGCAAGAGATGACGGCAAAAACATTAAGTGTAAAAGGGTTGAATGGACTCTGCGCGGTGATGACGGCGGCAGGGTAAACGGTGTTGCCGATATTGATAAAGAAAAGCCTTTAACCGTTAAATACACTTTAAAAAGGGCAGGCTTTGTTCATCTTAATTGTGTCGCCACAGATGAAAACGGCCAAAAAATTGAAGATTTTGAACCGCTTGATTCTTCGGCAGGGGCGAACGTTTTAGACCTTACATATTCAGACACTGTGCCGGAAGATTTTCATGACTATTGGGCAGAAATCGAAAAAACGGTTAAGGATTTTGAAATTGAGGTTTTGGATTTAAGGGAAGAAAATATACGCGAAGGCTTTAAAACCTATGAAGTAAAAATTAAAGCCCCCGTTGGCAGACCTGCATCGGGTTACGTTTCAATACCTTTAAAGGAAGGCAAGTTTCCAATTCGCATTTCATTTTTGGGTTATGGCATTCATCCCGCATATTATGAATTTAATGAAAATATGATATGCGCCTGTTTTAATGCTCATGGCTTTGAAAATAACAAGCCCGAAGAAGAGCTTATAAAAATTTACGGCGGCGAGTTGTCAGATTACGGCTTCAGTAAAGAAGAAAATGCATCTAATATGACAACTTATTTCCGCAATATGATGATAAGAAATCTTATCGGACTAAAATACACAAAATCCTTGACCGAATGGAATAAAAAGGGTATACTGTCAGTGGGCGGCAGTCAGGGTGCGCTTCAGGCGATAACCGTTGCGGCGCACGACAGCGACGTAACCGAGGTTATTGCTTATAAGCCGTGGTTTTGTGATCTTAACTCTGTAAATAAGGGTTATCTTGGCGGTTGGCGTCCAGATTTTGCCGAAGGCCTTCGTTATTTTGACACCGTTGCACAGGGCATACAGCTTAAGTGTCCCATAAGTATTGAATGTTATCTGGGCGATTATTGCTGTCCCCCGAAAACTGTTATGGCACTATATAATTCTGTTAAAAGCGATAAAAAAATTAAGTTTGTGCAAAGTGCAAGACACAGCTATTTTCCACCCGAAAATGAAGAAGTGGCTGCCGATTTCGGCGGTTAAAAATAACGTTAAATCATCAGGGTCAATTGATAGGAGATTATATGGATATTATTAAGATAACTGAAAATCAATTTCAACTGAACACCAAAAACACCAGTTACGTAATGCATAACGAAAACGGTGTGCTTTGTCATACCTATTACGGCAAGCGTTTACCCGACTGTGACCACGGTTACATGGTGAAACGAAATTTTTATAACGGTGATTTTCAGTCAAACATAAGCGAAAATGTACCGTCGCTTGATAATGCGTTACTTGAATATCCCGCTTTTGGTGAAGGCGGCATTACTAACCCGGCTTTGGAGGTGTTAAATGCCGATGGCACAAACTTTGCGGATTTGCGCCTCACCGATTATGTTATACATAACGGCAAGCCCCAAATTGACGGTCTTCCCGCCGCTTATTGTGAAGATGGCGACAAGGTGCAAACCCTTGAAATTGTAACCTGTGACAGTATTAGTGATGTTGAAGTTCGACTTTTCTATGCCGTGTTTTATGATTTTGACGTTATAACCCGTTGGGTGAAGATTACTAATAACGGTCAAAACAAGATTACACTTTTAAAGGCTTTAAGCGGTAATATTGCTTTCGAAAACCGTAATTATGACGTTATTTCAAACTTCGGCACCTGGGCCAGAGAACGCCAGATTGAACGCGCACCCCTTATGCATAGCGGTGCTGTGGTTGAATCTAACTGTGGCTCAAGCTCTTGCTATGCAAACCCGTTTTTAATTATGACCGAGCATAACACAACCGAACACTGTGGTGAAGCGGTTGGTATTGCTTTGGCATATTCGGGCAACCATAAAATGTCTGCAAATATGAATCGCTATAATATTGTAAATCTTTCGGGCGGTATTTCACCTGATAATTTCCGTTGGAATTTAGAAACGGGTGAAAGCTTTTCCACCCCCGAGCTTGTGATTTCATTTAGTGATAGCGGCTTAAACGGCTTGTCGCAGAATTTCCACAGCCTTATTAAAAACCGTGTTTGCCGTGGTGTTTATCGCGATAAAAAGCGTCCTGTTTTATTAAATTTATGGGAAGCGTGCTATTTTAACTTTACCGATGAAACAATAAAAAATGCAGCTGATTCTGCCGCTGACTTGGGTGTTGAATTATTGGTAATTGACGACGGTTGGTTTGGCAACAGAAATAACGATAAATCTTCTCTTGGTGACTGGAACGTAAATGAAGACAAAATAAAGTGCGGCCTTTCCGACCTTTGCAAATACGTAAACGATAAGGGGTTAATGCTTGGTATCTGGTTTGAACCCGAAATGGTTTCCAGTGAGAGTGAGCTTATTAAAAAGCATCCTGAATGGGTAATGCATATAAAGGGCAGAAAGCCAACCGAAACACGTTGGCAGTTAATGCTTGATTTAACAAACCCCGAAGTGCAGGATTATGTTTATGATAGTATTGCCAATGTATTAAAAACTACTAATATTGAATATATCAAGTGGGACTATAACCGCACAATGGCGCACATAGGCTCAAGTTATCTTAAGGCTGACCAAATGGGCGAATATTATCACAGATATATTCTTGGTCTTTATAATGTTTTGGAACGTCTTACAACCGATTTTCCGAACGTATTGTTTGAAGGCTGTGCTTCCGGCGGTGCAAGATTTGATATCGGTATGCTTTACTACACACCGCAAATCTGGACGAGTGATGACACCGACGCGGTTGAACGCGCTGAAATTCAGTATGGCACGTCACTTATTTATCCTATGAGCTGTCAGTCAGCCCACGTGTCGGTTTGCCCTAATCATCAGACCTGCAGAACAACCTCTATGAAAGCAAGGCATATTTTTGCGCTTACGGGTTCGTTCGGTTATGAATTACCGCCTGAAAAGATTAAGGACGAAGACAGGGAATACGTAAAAGAATTTATTAAGTTTTATAATGAAAACTTTGACGTTTTTCAAAACGGTAAATATTACCGCATAACCAACCCAAAAACTGATGATTATGCGGTGTTTGAATATGTACATAACAACAAGGTTATCGTTGGTTTAATGCGCCTTAAAACCCACGCGGTGAATATTCAGACAACCGTTAAGCTTTACGGTCTTGATGAAAACCGTGTTTACACCGATAAGGCGACAGGTAAGACCTATTACGGCTCACAGCTTATGAATTACGGTATAAAGTTTATGAACCACGGTTTTAATAATGATTTTTACCCCTTTATGTGGGAATTTGAATAAAGCAAAAACAAGGTCAATTTATTTGACCTTGTTTTTATATTTGGTAAATTTTATTAATTTTTGCGTATTCGGTGGGGGTTAAACCTGTTTTTGACTTAAATGCCCTGCAAAAGTGATAAGGACTTGAAAAGCCGCATTTTTCTGAAATTTTGGTGACGGTGTAATTGCTGTCAACCAATAGCTTCTGTGCTTTTTTAATGCGAAGCTCAAGTATATATTGCTTTGGTGTGCTGCCAAGGTTAGATAAAAAAAGCTTTCGCAGATAAACCTCACTTATGTTCATTTTGTCTGCCAATATTTCGTTTGTAAGACCATTGTCTGAAATATTGTTTTCTATATAATTTATTATGTATGACAACGGGTTTTTCGACTGTTCAAAATCCAAACGCTCCATAATACTATAAAGCAATCCGAACTGCTTCAATTTTTTGTTATCAAACAAAAACAGGTTTGAAAGTGTTTTATAATCTTTAATATAAGATTTTGTGTCCGCCAAAGGAAAAATAACAAGCGTATCAGCGGTTAAATTTTCACATTCAAAGTTGATTACAGGAAAAATTCCTTCCTTGTCGCCGCTTATTGAATAGGTTGCCCCTTTTGGGAGTAAAACGGCATTTTCGGTGTTTGAAACAAAGGTTTTTCCGTTGTGGGTATAGGTTATCTGACCTTCAATGCAAAAAGAAAGTCCCCACGACTGTCGGTTTTTTGTAATTTCCCGCCGACCTTTTTCAGAAAAAACAGTTACCGTCGGATAAATGTGCGTAATTACTGCATCTTTAAATATACTCAAGCAAATCACCGTATAAATTATAATATTTTTCTTAAAAAAATTCAAGTTTTTCGTAAATAAAGTATCAAAAATGTTAAAAATATGTGATTTTTACTATTTACAAGCGTTGTATAATGAAAATAAAGGAGGAATAAATATGACTTTTGAAGGTAAGGTTGCAATATCAACAGGCGCCGCATCAGGTATGGGGCTACTTTTTGCAGAAAATTGGGCTTCACTTGGTGGTAACGTTGTAATGTGCGACGTTAATGAAGCGGTTTTAAATGAAAAGGTTTGCGAAATTAATGCAAAAGGCAAGGGCAAATCCTTTGGTATTGTTTGTGACGTAAGAGATTATAATCAGATTTGCGCTGTCCGTGATATGGCTGTTAAGGAATTCGGCAGCATTGACGTAATGGTAAACTTTGCGGGCGGTACTGCTGTTCGTATGCGCAACGTTGACAGAGAAAAATATCCCGAATTTCCCGACGTTCCGATTGATATATACGACTGGGGTATTGACGTAAACCTTAAAGGACCGTTTTATTTCGCTCACGCAGTATTAAAGCAGATGCGCGACCAGAAAAGCGGGCTTATAATAAACGTCGGCTCAATAACAGGCGCCGAAGGCGACGGTTACGGAATGGATTATCCCACATCCAAAGCGGGTCTTATGTACGGTCTTACCAAATCAATTGCGCAGTACGGTTCCAAATACGGTGTAAGATGTGTTTGTGTTTCTCCCGGTCCTGTGTTGACAAGGGAGGCTATGGCTAATATGAGAACCCTTCTCGGCAGAGCTGCTGACCCGCAGGAAATTGTCGATTTATGCCTTTTCCTTGCATCCGACAAGGGTCAGTTTATAAACGGTGAAAACATTATGATAGACGGCGGCAGAAATGCCATGAACAGGTGCTGGTAATGAAAAAATCATTTTTAAATCACAGTAATCCATTGCTGACAGTTATGCTTCAATGTGTAACCCCCGAAGTGGCTATCAGCAGAATAAGAAATGCAAACTGCATGGGTGCTGACGCATACGGTCTTCAGGTGGAAACCTTAAGGTCTGAATTTCAAAACCCCGACACCTTTAAAAGGCTGTTTGCGGAAATGAGGGATAAACCCTGCTACGTTACAAATTACAGATATTCTTATAATCAAAAGCTTACCGATGATGAGCTGGCAGACGGGCTTATAACCCTCGCCGAAAGTGGTGCTACACTTTGTGACGTTATGGGTGATATATTCTGTAAGCACCCCGAAGAACTTACCGATAATGAGGAAGCAATACAAAAACAAATGAAGCTTATTGAAAAGCTGCACAGTATGGGTGCAGAGGTGCTTATGTCTTCGCATCTTTATAAATATGCCCCCGCTGAAAGAGTGCTCCAGATTGCCTTTGAGCAAAAGCGCCGCGGTGCGGATATAATTAAAATTGTAACCGCCGCTGATGATATGGAGCAGCAGATTGAAAATTTGCGCATTACAAACCTTTTAAAGCAAGAGCTTGGCGCACCGTTTTTGTTTTTATCGGGCGGCGAAAGCACAATTCACCGAAGACTCGGTATGAAGCTTGGCTGCTGTATGGCACTCTGTGTTTACGAGCACGACGTACTTTCGACGGCTTCGCAACCGCTTTTAAGCACGATGAAAACGGTAAGGGATGTTATTGATTTTTAAAGAAAGATTTAATATAATATGTCAGAAAAAACGTTATCATTATATTGCTTAAAATATGCGCAGTCGGTGTTGCCGCAAAGTATGGCTTTTTATGGTGGCTCACAAGAAAAGGCAATACCCATTTCCTTTGCGTTTTATCTTATTAAAACACAAGATAAAAACATTTTGGTAGATGCCGGGTGCGATTATATGCCGGGGTTTGTTATGGAAAAGTATTATTCGCCTGCATTTGTTTTGCGGCAGGCGGGGCTTTCTTCACAGCAGATAACCGACGTTATAATCACCCACGCTCACCACGACCATATTGAAGCGTTAAGGCATTTTAAAAATGCCGCCTTGCATATAACAAAGCAAGAATATTTAAACGGCAAAAAATATATTCCAAATGATATGACCGTTAACATAATCGGCGGTGAGTACGAAATTGCACCGCAGGTCAGAATTATTGAATGGGGCGGTCATTCTTTGGGCTCGGCAATAGTTGAAATAACTTCCGAAGAAAATATCCACCTGCTCGCGGGGGATGAATGTTATATTAACGACTGCATTACCCGAAAAATCCCCACAGGTACTTTTGAAAATTTTGATAAAAGCACAGAATTTGTTGAAAAATTCAGCAATAAAAAATACCGTGTGCACACCTGCCACGATATATCTTTAAAAACCGAAAAAATTTTATAGGAGAAAAAAGTATGAAGGCTATACTTGTAAATGATGATAAATCTTTAAGATGGGATAACGTGCCGGACCCCGTTTTGGGAAATGAAGACTGTCTTGTTAAAATTGAAGCGGCGGCACTTAACCGCGCCGATTTAATGCAGCGCGAGGGTGATTATCCGCCACCTGCAGGCTGTCCCGAATGGATGGGCCTTGAAATTGCGGGCACTATTGTTGAAATGGCTGATGGCGCAAAGGAAAAATCCAATTGGAAAATCGGTGACAAGGTTTGCGCACTTTTGGGCGGCGGCGGTTATGCCGAATATGCGAATATTAAATATGATATGCTTATGCCCGTGCCCGAAAACTGCACAATGGTAGAAGCGGCAGCTATGCCTGAAGCTTTTGCAACTGCATATCTTAACCTTTTTATTGAAGGCGGTATCAAAGCAGGGGATACTCTGCTTATGAATGCAGGTGCAAGCGGTCTTGCGAGTGTAATCATTCCCATGGCAAAGGCGTTTGGTGTAAGGGTTATCACCACCGTTTTAACAAAAGAAATTGCAGAAAACATTAAGCATCTTAATGCTGACCGTGTTGTTGCCACAAATGAAGAGGATATCGTTGAGGTTTTAAAGGAAGAACTTCAAAACGGTCATCCCGTCGACGTTGCAATTGACTGCTTGGGCGGTGAAATAATGGGCAAATGTATTCATTATCTTAAGCACGGCGCACGCTGGATTATGATTGCGGCTCTTGCAGGCACAAAAACCGAAATTGACCTCAAAAATATTTACGTTCGCAACGTTCGTATAATTGGTTCAACCCTTCGTTCACGCACACCTGAGGTTAAGGCGCAAATTCTGGCAAGCCTTGTAAAGGACGTATGGCCTAAGGTGTCATCAGGTGAAGTAAAGCCCACAATTTATAAGGTTTTACCCATTCAGGAAGCTGAAGCCGCACACGATATTTTATATCGTGGTGAAAACGTCGGAAAAGTTGTTTTAACAATTTAATATACAAATTTTGGGTTTAAACTATATATAGCAAAAGCGAGATGAATTTCATCTCGCTTTTAATTTATACATACCTTTTAAAGGTTTTGTCGCCTTTTGTCAATGAATTTAATGCAATAATGTTTAAATTATAATAATTGATAAAAATTGTAATAAATAGTTGACAATGTAACTACATTTGTAGTATACTACAAATGTAGTTTAATGGCAAAAGGAGAAGTATTATGTCGAATGATAAACTTATAATTTCTTCAAAAAAATACAGGGGCGATTCTTCGGTAATTTCAATTCGTTTGCCGGACGAGCTTGTTAAAGCGCTTGATAAAATTGCTGAAGACACAGGCAGAACACGAAACGAAGTAATACAGAAGTGTCTTGCCTTTGCAGTGGATAATTTAGAGATTAAAGAGTATTAATTAAGGGGTTTAACAATGGCAATTTTCAAGTGTAAAATGTGCGGTGGCACGCTTGAAGTGAATAATGAAACCGTTGCTGTGTGTGAATATTGCGGTACAAAGCAGACATTACCGCGGCTTAGTGATGAACGCAAGACAAATCTTTATGACCGCGCAAATCATTTTCGCCGTAATAACGAATTCGACAAGGCAATGGGTATTTATGAGCAGATTTTAAGCGTTGATAATACCGATGCCGAAAGCTATTGGTCGTTGGTGCTGTGCCGCTTTGGTATTGAATACGTGGATGACCCTGTGGCTCATAAGCGTGTACCTACAATAAACCGCGCACAATTTACGTCGGTTTTTGATGATGAGGATTATAAATCGGCTTTAAAGTATGCCGACAGTGTGCAAAGGATAATTTATGAGCAGGAAGCAAACACAATAAACGAAATTCAGAAGGGAATTCTTGCAATTTCTCAAAAGGAAGAGCCCTTTGACGTGTTTATATGCTATAAAGAAACCGACAATAACGGCCGGAGAACACCCGACAGTGTTTTGGCAACCGAATTATATCACGAGCTTGTGCGAGAAGGCTTTAAGGTCTTCTTTTCAAGAATTACCCTTGAAGATAAGCTTGGGCAGGAGTACGAGCCTTATATCTTCGCGGCACTTAATTCTGCAAAGGTAATGGTTGTTTTGGGAACAAAGCCTGAATACTTTAATGCGGTTTGGGTTAAAAATGAATGGAGCAGATATTTGGCCCTTATTAAAAACGGGGCAAGAAAAATGCTTATTCCCGCATATAAGGATATGGACCCTTATGACCTGCCCGAAGAGTTTTCACACCTGCAGGCGCAGGATATGTCAAAGCTTGGTTTTATGCAGGATTTGATCCGTGGGGTGAAAAAGCTTGCAAGCAAGAGTGAAGCAAAACCGACGGTTATTAAAGAGCCCGTTATTCAAAGTGTGCCGACAAACGTTGAGCCACTTCTTCGCAGGGTTTACATATT
Organism: Acutalibacteraceae bacterium; assembly: GCA_045580625.1. Taxonomy (GTDB): domain Bacteria; phylum Bacillota; class Clostridia; order Oscillospirales; family Acutalibacteraceae; genus UBA737. The sequence goes on from JAZNOE010000016.1 coordinate 14,877, forward strand.
TTTAGAGGACGGCGACTGGGAAAGCGCTGATGAATATTGCGAAAAGGTGCTTGATATAAGGCCCGAATGTGCTGAAGCATATCTTGGCAAATTAATGGCAGAATTAAGAGTTAAAACAAAGGAAGGTCTAAAAGAATGTGAATATCCGTTTGATGATGATAATAATTATCAAAGGGTTATAAAATATGCCGATGACGAGCTTAAGGGATATCTTAAAGGTGTTATAAGCTATATAAAAGAGCGAAACGAAAACGCTTATCTTGAAAAGCAATATGCTTCGGCGATTGACAGAATGAACACAGCCGCAAATGAAGCGGATTTTATTGCGGCATCAAGACTTTTTGATGACGTAAGCGGTTATAAGGACGCCGACGTCCTTGCAAATGAATGCAGGCGAAGAGCTGAAGAAATACGCAAAAATGCCATTTATTTTAACGCCTGTCAAATGCTTGAGAATAGAAAAACTCATCACAGCATTGAAGCGACAATTAAAAATTATGAAAATGCGATAGCGGCATTTGAATCGCTTGACGGTTGGAGAGATTCTTTTGAAAAAATTAATCTTGCCACCGAAAGGCTTGAAGCCGCAAAGGAACGTTTCAGAATTGAAAAAGCCGAGCTTGAGCGTTTAGCTGAGGAAAAGCGGATAAAAGCCAAAAAACGCGAAAAAATTATGCTGATTACGGCAAGTATAGTTTTCCCTTTAATTGCGTTGACTATTGTTGCGGTGTTGGTTGTTAACCTTGTCATAATACCCAATAAAGAATATAATGCTGCGGTTGAGGCGGTAAACAATGCCGATTATGCAACAGCATACAGACTTTTTACAGAACTTGACGGGTATAAAGACAGCGAAGATAAGGCTGAAGAAATATTCGAAAAATATAAGACGTCGATGATGAAAAAAGCCAAGGTGGGCGACAGTGTATTTTTTGGCTGGTACGAGCAGGATAATATTGAAAGCAACGGTGTTGAAAATATTGAATGGCTTGTTTTAGACAGAAAAGATGACAATTTGCTTTTAATAAGTAAATATGCGCTTGACAGCGTGCCTTATAACACTGACGGTGCAGACATAACCTGGGAAATCTGCGTTTTAAGGGATTGGCTTAACGACGGCTTTTACAATTCAGCCTTTTCAGATACTGAAAAGGAAATTATACATACAACCGTTGTTGCGGCAGACAGTAATCCCGGCTATGATACGCCGCCGGGCAACCCCACACAGGACAAGGTGTTTTTATTAAGTGTTCAGGAAGTGAATAAATACTTTGCTTCTGAAGCTGAAAGACAGTGTACTGCAAGTCATTACGCAATTTCACGCGGTGCTTCGGTTACAACGTCAAAGCAGTTATGCTGGTGGTGGCTGCGTACACCCGGTAATATTCAAAGCCGTGTAGCTAACGTTGAATATAAGGGTACGGTCAACGAATTCGGCAGTACGACTTATTTTGAAAGCGGTGCCGTCCGCCCAGCAATGTGGATAGACGTAAGTAATATTGAATAGTATTAATAACAGAAAAAACTCTAAAACGGAGGAATAATAAATGGCAAATATAGCAGATATTATTAAATATGAAGGGGATAACAGCACGTTTGTGTGGAAGCACCCCAATGAGGATTTTAACAGTCTTACCCAGCTTATCGTTCACGAAAGTCAGGAAGCAATTTTCTTTCTGAACGGCCAGGCGCTTGATTTATTCGGTCCGGGCAGGTATACCCTTGAAACCGAAAATATACCTAAGATCGGTAAGGCGCTTAACCGCACAACAGGCGGGGAAACACCCTTTCATTGCGAGGTTTATTTTATAAATAAAACCGTTCAGATGGCTATTAAATGGGGTACTGACAGCAAGGTAAGATTTATTGAGCCGACCTATAACGTACCGATAGAAATCGGTGCTTCGGGTGAGCTTAATCTGACCGTGGCCGATTCAAGAAAGCTACTCATTAAGCTTGTCGGCACAATGAAGGGTATTGCCTGGAATGATATTAACGCAAACTTTACAAAAACGCTTGCGGCATCCTTCCGTCCGCTTATTTCAACCGCAGTAAAGGCGAATCTTGCAAACACAATTAAGGAAAACGAAATTGACGTGCTTGAAATTGACGAGCATCTGGTTACCTTATCACACGTTCTTAAAAATGCCATTATTCCGGGCTTTGAAGAATACGGCTTGACAATTCCCGAATTCTACGTAACAAACGTTTTGTTACCCGAAAATGACCCCAACTTCAAACGTATTCAGGAATTACATACAATTTCACTTCAGACCAAAATGGTTGAAGCCGAAGCAACAATAAAAACTGCCCGCGCAGAAGCTGCGGCAGTAGTTGAAGCGGCAGAGCGCCAGGCGGTGCTTGAAAAAGAAACCACCGAAACCGAAATTACCCGACGTGAAGCCGAACGCGAGCTTATCCGTGCACAAACCGAAGCACAGGCCGCAAAAATGGCAGGCTTTGCTGAAGCTGAAGTTATGCGTGCGAAGGGTTACACCGAAAAAGACGTATTGCAGGCCGAGGTACAGAAGGCTTATGCAGAGGGTCTTGGTAATATGACCATCAACGGTAGCGGCGGTGGTGTTGCCGGTGATATGATAGGCCTTGGCGTCGGTATGGCCGCCGCGGGTGCAGTTGCGCCCCAAATGGGTGAAATGTTCAAGGGCTTTGGCACAATGAATGAAAGCCCTGCAACCGTTATTTGCCCCAATTGCAACAGTCAGGTGCCTGCGAATTCGAAGTTCTGCCTTGAATGTGGCACAAAAATTGAGTTTTTAAATGAAAACGAAGTAACCTGCCCCGCTTGCGGCAAAAAGACTGTAAAGGGTAAATTCTGTATGGAATGTGGTGCACCGCTTTTTAAAAAATGTGCTAATTGCGGTGCCGAAATTGTAAACGGTGCAAAATTCTGCGGTGAATGCGGCAGTAAAACGGAGGGTTAATTATGAATAAGAATTTTAAGTTTTATTTAAGCATCTGGGCAATTTTACTAGCGCTTTTTAACGTTATTTCATTTGTGTCGCCCGGTTGGATTTGGTTTGACAAATACACCCCGTCCTTCTGGATTGGTTATGCGTTTATAATGCTGTTTTTTATCGGTCAGCTGGTGACTGCGTTTATTGCCTTTAAGACTGATAATTCACAAAAGCTTTTTTATAACATTTCAATTATCCGCATAAGCTTTACGGGTCTTGTTTTGTCGTTTGTTTTCGGCGGAATTATTATGCTTGGCTCACCCTTGCCTTATTGGATAGGTGCATTGGTTTGCGGCTTAATTCTTGCGGCAAATGCAATTGCGGTTATTAAAGCAAAAACTGCGGCCGACGCGGTAAGCGTTATTGACGACAGGGTAAAGGCTAAAACTTATTTTATTAAGGCACTCAGCATTGATGCTGAAAATTTGATTTTGGCTGCCAAAACCGATGAATTAAAGAAAATAGCCAAACGCGTTTTTGAAGCGGTGCGCTTTAGTGACCCGATGTCAAATGCGGTGCTGGTTGAAATTGAAGAAAAAATTCAAAGCAGCTTTGCCGATTTTGAAAATGCAGTTGATGCAGAGGATAGCGAGCTTGCTACGTCCACCGCTGACGACCTTATTGCACTTATCGACACCCGTAATAAAAAATGTAAGCTGCTTAAGTAAACAAAAAGAACCGTTCACACAAGTGAACGGTTCTTTAATTATAATGTGCTTAATAATTTTCAGCGTGAACTTCAAAGTATGCTTTGGGGTGTGCGCAGGTAGGGCAAATTTCGGGTGCCTTTGTGCCAACAACCAAATGACCGCAGTTACGGCATTCCCAAACCTTAACCTCGCTCTTTTCAAAAACAGCGGCGGTTTCAACATTTTTAAGAAGTGCGCGATAACGTTCTTCATGGTGCTTTTCAATTGCAGCAACAAGGCGGAACTTTGCGGCAAGCTCGGGGAAGCCTTCTTTTTCGGCAGTTTCTGCAAAGCCTGCGTACATATCGGTCCATTCATAATTTTCGCCTTCAGCAGCGTGGGCCAAATTTTCAGCAGTGTCGCCAATGCCGTAAAGCTCCTTAAACCACATTTTAGCGTGTTCTTTTTCGTTTTCAGCGGTTTTAAGGAAAAGGGCTGCTATTTGTTCAAAGCCTTCCTTCTTAGCCTTTGAAGCAAAGTATGTATACTTGTTTCTTGCTTGTGATTCGCCTGCGAAAGCTGCTTCAAGATTTTTTTCGGTTTGTGTACCTGCATATTTGGACATAATAAATACCTCCTAAAATTTATAGGGATATAATAACATAAAAATATTCAAAAAACAAGAGATACCACAAAAATAATGCGGTATCTCTTTTTCGCCCCTAAACGAATTATTCCGAGGGCAGGGTTTTATTTGAAAAAGTCCATAACAGAAATTGCTTTGCCGTTTTTGGTAGCTTCAATATGAAGGTGGGGCTGGTCGCTTGATTCACACGGCACTGTATCGACCGCGCCTATAAGGTCACCGCTTTTAACGGTATCGCCTGCTTTGATTTTGGCATCTTTAACAGCGGCATATTTTACCGTAAGACCGTCGCCGTGGTCAATGGTTATCACGTTCCCGAGCGTCGGACTTTCTTCGACAGACAACACTTTGCCGTCGGTTAAAGCACTTATAAAGGTGCCTTCTTTGCAGGAAATATCTACTGCTTCGTGTAAGCGCATATCACCATAGGTTTGTGAAAACTGAAGCGTGTCAGTGCTGAAATCCTTTAAAACATCACCGTTTACAGGCATTGTATAGCTTTTAGTATAAGGCTCGTTTTTAACAGGGTCATCGGTCGGGGTAGATGGCATAACCTCAGAAACAAATTCTTCGGGTGTGGATGGAATGATACTATCATTATATGATGAATCATTGCTTTCATATTCTTCCGAGCTATTATCATTTCTATTTGGCATTTCACTCATTGAAGTGTCTGGGTCGGATGATGGGTCGCTCATATTAGAAAGACCAATCCAGGCAACAATGGCGATAAGCAAAAGCGCAATTATTATAATTATATAAAAAACATAATTCCCCTTCTTTTTAGAGGAATACGGCGTGTAGGTCATTTTTTATCCTTCCTTTCAAAAGTATTATTGACATTAAACGTTAATAATATTCTTTTAAAAAATTAAAAAATTGTTCATATTGTATTAAAAAATATGGTTTATAGTATACTTGTACCAAGAAGGAAGCCGCAACCTTCAAGGTATGGCTTTTTCGTATGAAGAAGTCCTCTCCTCAAACCCCTTAAAAAGAGAAAGAACCGTAGGTAACTACGGTTCTTTTTCTTTATTTAGCTTTAAATTTTTAATTATAATTTCAAAACGGTCGGCACTGTCACAAATTTTAAGCGGTAAGCCTGTTTCAGCAATATACATTGTATATTCGCCGCCGTCACATTCACCTTTTGTGAAAAAGCGGTTGTCGTTTTTATAAACCTTTTGTTCTTCTTTTTTAAATGCAGAATAAAGAAAGTTAACAGCGGCAGTTTTATAACTGTCATCGGTTTCAATTTTTATTCCCGAAAAATCGGCTGTCAAACTGCTGTTTGTAACGTTAAACACAAGACCCTGCAGTTCTTCGGGATGGGTAAGTGATATAACCGCGTTACCGTTATGCTTAATATCCACCGACATTTCGTAATATTCGTTATAATAGGTCATTTCAGCGGTAAAGCTTATGCCCCGTGTAACGGGCTTTATATCGGTTGAAGTGCTGCAACCTGCAAGAAATAAACACATGGCAACACAAAAAAGTTTTTTCAATTAAAGCGCCCCTTTCAAGGCTTAAAGGGCTTCGATCATATCACTTGGCAAAAGTGCCGCTTCGCCTGTGATTTTTGCGGCATTATCGGCCGAAAGGCTGTGAAGATAAACCGCCGATTTTGCGGCTTCAAGCGGTGGCATACCCTGCGCTAAAAGTGAAACGGTGATACCGCTTAACACATCCCCGCTGCCGCCGGTTGCCATACCGCTGTTGCCAAGGGTGTTAATATAAAGCTTGCCCGAAGGGTCGGTAATAATTGTATTCGCACCTTTAAGCACTAAAATGCAGTTGTATTCTTTGGTAAAATCGGTTGCAGTTTTAATACGGTTTGCTTCAACGGTTTTAACGTCACTTTTTATAAGCCGTGCCATTTCAGCAGGGTGGGGAGTTAATATAATCGGAGCATTGGCCTTTTTTAATAAATCTATGCGACAGGCCAAAGCATTTATGCCATCGGCATCAATTATAAGGGGACAATTACAGTTTTTTATAAGCTTTTTTAAAATTGCTCGGGTGCTGTAAGTATTTGAAAGACCGCACCCAAAAAGCGCCGCGTTTGTCTTAATTAAGGCAGGGCGGATGTTTACAAAAGATGAAAGACCGCCTTTATAATTGTTAGATTTTGGCAGGCACACCGCTTCGGGCACAGCGGTGGTAAGAATTTTGTAAATAGATTTTGGAATAAGGCATTTTGCAATGCCTACACCGCTTTTAAGGGCGGCACGGGTGGCTAAAATTGCCGCACCAACCATACCATAGCTGCCGCAAATAAGCAGGGCTGTTCCAAACGTGCCCTTATGTGAATTTTTGGGTCTTTCGGGTAAGGTGGGGGCTGAAAGCAACTTGATATCACTTTCAATTGGGGTAACGCCGATATCGGCAATTTCAAGGGTTTTATAATAATCAGATGCCGCAGGCAAATAAAAGCAGGGCTTTGGTGCAATAAAGGTGACGGTCAGGTCCGACTTAAATGCCGCACCTAAAATTTCACCGGTGTTACAGTCAATACCTGATGGGATATCAACCGAAATTCTGACAGCATTTTTACTGTTAAGCTTATTTATAATGCAAATAAGGTCATCGCTCAAACGGCGGCAAAGGCCTATGCCGAAAATAGCGTCAATTATAAAATCAAATTCGCTATTAAATTTGTCACAAACAATATTTTGCGGCAAAAGTGAAAAATAATGCGCGGCGCTTTCGGTTTTGGGGTCGCCAAGCGGTAAAAAAACCGACACGTCAGCACCACTTTTTAAAAGCTCATTTGCAATTACAAAGCCATCACCGCCATTATTGCCGTTGCCGCAAAACACGGCAATTTTTTTATTCTTAACATCATAATGCTTTAAAATTATTTCAGCGGCTTTTTTGCCTGCAATTTCCATAAGTTTTAGAAAAGAAAAATCGCCGCGGTTTACGGCATTTTCCTCTGACTGTTTTATCAAATCACGAGTTAACACGTTCATAGCGGCGACACATCCTATATTATTTAAAAGCAGAATTTGCAATAAATTTGGGAAGAGATTTTTTAATGGCCTCACGAAGCTTTTCGCTGGGGGCAAACACAATGTAATTTGCCTTTGTATCCTCAGGCGAAGCAACAAGCAGATAAGCGTCGCTGTCGTCCTGGTTGCAGGCAAAAACCAAATTTTCCTTTTTAACGTTTTGCAAAAGATGGGGGTTATACTTTTCAATACGTTCAACCTTTGCAAGTTCAAAGCTTGAAACACGTTGGCGGGAAGATTTGTTTATAATTTTGTCAACGTCCATTGTGCCGTTGGTTACGATATATTCATATTCAATATTAAGCTTTGAGGTAAGCCACCACGCGCCATAGCCTATACCGATAATGAGAATTGGGGCAAGGGGTCCTATAAAGCCGTAACCGAAAAATAATAAAAACAGGCAAAGAAGAATTGCAAATGTCCAAACAGACAGGAAAATGGCAATTGCCTTGCCGCTTTTTTTAATGCTTACAATTTGTTCAAAAAAGGTATCCATAATTTTACTCCAAATAAAATATTTTATTTATTATACTACAAAACAGTTGCTACTTGCAATAGTTAATATTTTAGTATATAATTATTTTATTGAAAAAGGGGTGTGGAAATTGAAAATTAATGAAAAATTTGCTTTTAAAACGGTTGAAGGGCATACGTTTATTATTGACAGCCAAAATGATAAGAATTATGGTGAAGCCGATTTCAACGAAATTAAACACTTTTTGTGGGAACTTGCTAAAAATAACGATGTAACAAAAACACAAATGCTTGATGCCGCACTTGGCCGTTTTGATATTTCCACAGTTTTAGCCCTTGGCGAAATTGACGGCTTTATTAAAAAATTAAAGGAATATGGAATTATTTGATAATGAAAAAAACAAACAATAAAATGGTTTTGGGATGGATATATCAGCGCTGTAAGCGGTTTATTCCGCTTGTGAGTGCGATATCTCTTTTGGCGGCCACTGTATCAGTATTGGTAGTGGGGCTTTCGGTGATATCAAAATCGGTTCTAGACATAGCGACTGGTGATAAATCGGGAAGTTTCTGGACTTATGGAATTATACTGATGATTTTGGTTATACTTCAAATCTTATGTTCGGCAATAGAAAGCTATTTAAAAAGCATGGTTACTGGAAAGCTTATTGTAAGTATAAGAAATTATATGTTTTCTGTGGTTGAAACCAGAAAATTTTCTAAAATTTCAAACTTTCATTCGGGCGATTTACTTAACCGCATTACAAATGATGTTGACGTAATACAAACAAGCATTGTAAACATTATTCCAAATACTGTTTCAATGATAACTAAAATTATTGGTTGTGTGTCAGCGCTTATTATGCTTGATACAAAAATTGCACTTATTATTTTGTCGGTCGGAATTTTGTTGCCTGCGTTCGGTAGGGTATTAAGCAGAAGATATAAGCATTTACATAAAGAGGTTCAAAGTACCGAAGGTAATACACGCTCATTCATGCAGGAATGTTTTGAAAATTTGTCAGTTATGAAGACATTCAAAACTAAAACAATGGTAAAAAAACGTTTAATGGACTATCTTTTGTGTAATTACCGAATAAAATTGAAACGATCCATTATTTCGATTCTTATGCATGTGGGTCTTTCTTCATTGTTTACGCTGGGTTATTATGCTATTTTACTTTGGGGCGCAATTCAAATTGCTAATCCCGACGTTGCATTTACGTTTGGTACGCTTACGGCATTTTTACAGCTTGTTTTACAGGTGAGAACGCCGCTTCAAAATGTGTCAGCTCTTATACCGCAGTATTATTCATGTATAGCTTCTGCTGAAAGGCTGATGGAAATCGAAAATCTTGATGCTGAAAAAGCTGCAGTTGAATCTGAAAGTTTGCAGAAGCTGTATGATGATTTTCAGTATATTTCGGGTGAAAATATTTGTTTTGGGTATGAAGATAATCAAATTCTTAAAGATTTTTCTTTTAGAATTGACCGTGGCAGTATGACCGCAATTTTAGGTGACAGCGGCACCGGTAAAAGCACATTGTTTAAGCTTTTGCTTTCGCTTTATGAAGCCGATAGTGGCAAATTAACTGTTAACGGTGAAACGGATATCAATGCATCGGTGCGCGGTTTGTTTTCTTACGTGCCGCAGGGCAATATGATTATTTCGGGCAGCATAAAGGAAAACGTGAAAATTGCCAACCCTGCTGCAAGTGATGAAGCAATAATTAATGCTTGTAAAATTGCCGAAATTTATGATTATATTGAAACCTTGCCGAAGGGACTTGATACCGAGCTTTCAGAACATGGTTTGGGGCTTTCGGAGGGTCAGCTTCAGCGAATTGCAATTGCCAGGGCAATTGTCGCCGACACACCTGTTTTGCTTTTGGATGAAGCAACCTCTGCGCTTGATAAACCGACAGAAGCCAAGGTTTTAAAGAATATTAAAAATCTTTCAAACAAGACGGTAATTTCAGTAACCCACCGCACATCTAATCTTAATTTGTGTGACAATATAATTAATTTAACTGAAAAATAATTTTCAAATTAAACGGTGCACTTCGGTGTACCGTTTTTATTTTAAATTATAGTTTATCGGGAAGATGCATACATGTAGGGGCGACCAGTGGTCGCCCGTCAGCAATTCGCCAAATTGACGGGAAACCAATGGTTTCCCCTACAAATGCACAATTAAATTGTTCTATAATTACGAATTACGCATTACGAATTTCGCCTCAGCGACAAACCCCAATTTATATCCGTCGCGAAGCGACACCTTAACTCTTTACTAAAAACAAATAAGGCTCCCGTTTGGGAG
>JAZNOE010000017.1:0-5432 GCA_045580625.1 Acutalibacteraceae bacterium
CATTTATAAATCCTCCATTTGTGTTTTAGCTTGACTGGCAGGTCTCTGCTATAATAACACAAATGGAGGATTTTGTTTTTGTTCATCGGTAAACCTTCACTGAACCACGCGACTATCGCGTGGTTTTCGTTATACAAAAAAAGACAGCCGCTTAAAGCGACTGTCTGAAAGGTGAAATCATTTAATTTCGGGAAGAGATGCCGCAGCCACAGACTGACCTACACGGCGTGCCTTTTCATCGGGAATATGAAGCTGGCACTTTTTAGCAAGCTCGGGGAATTCTTCGTTAATAACCTTGTTAGCGCGGTCAAGAATGATTTCGCCGCCCTTACCTGAGGTTACACGACCCATAATGAGCACGTGCTTGATATCATAGAAAATGCTGTAATAAGCAATTGCATAACCGAAATAAACACCGATGGTGTCATAAATAGCAGCAGCGCGGGGGTCATTTTCTTCCATAAGACCCTGAACAACCTTAAGCTTTTCAGCGGGTGAAAGTGCTTCATCAAGCTCGATGCCTGCAGCGGGAGCAAGCTTAATTACACCGTCTTGTGAGAAATATTTAACACCGCAGCCATAGTCACCAGACCATTCATCAACCATTGCGTCTTTTGAGAAGTCAACGGGAGCAAAGGCAAATTCGTTAAGCCAGCCTGTAATATTACCGTTGTTGTCAACGTAGCCTGCGGCTTCACTTGTACCCATTGCAATACCTAAAACACCGTTATCTTCAAGTGACATAGCGCCTGCCAAAGCAGTAACGTCGCCGTCGTTTGCAACCTCAAGCGGAACGTCGCCGAATTCTTTAGCAATGTCAATATACATGGTCTTAACACGCTTTTCAAATTCGTCCTTAGGAACCTTGATGAAAAGAGATGCAACCATTATTTTGTTATCAATATAAACACCTGCGGAAGAAACACCGATAGCATCAACACGGGGCATATGCTCAGCGGCAGACTTCATTGCAGATAAAATTCCGTCATACTGATACTGCGGATCAGCATTAAGCTTGGGGAACCATACAACCTCTTCGGAATATACGCTTTCGCCGTTGATAACAGCGCTTACCTTACGGTCAGAGCCGCCTGCATCAAAGCCGATACGGCAACCGTCAAGATGGCGGCCAACGGGAGCTGCGCCTTCGTTATCCTTGGGTGCGTCTTCAATAGGAGCCCACAAAACTTCAAATTCTTTTTCGTAAACGCCTGCCATAAAGTCATTATCAAAAGCGCGTGCACCATCTTTAGCGTAAGCCTTTGCAATGCCTTCATAAACCGTCTTGGAGCCTGCAATAATTACCTTATAACCACCACGGAACCATAAAAGTGATTTTACGATACGTTCGATCATATCAATATTTTCCTGGTCTTTGCCTGTACCTTCAGGGAAAACAACGGTCTCAAAAGTGGAAACGTAACCGTTATTGCGTTCAATGCCAATTATAAGCTTTTCGCCGCCTGCGGCTTTTGCTTCAGCGACAAAGTCACGGTATACAACCGACATCGGCATAAAGCCGGGATCAAGTTTAGCATCAAATTTAAGCTTCATATCTTACTTCTCCTCCAATAATGGTTTTAAGTATATTAAAGTCACCGTCGGTGATAATAATATCGGCATCCTTACCGGCTTCTAGTGAACCCTTTCTGTCATCCACACCAATTGCGCGTGCGGGGGCTAATGACGCGGCAGATACTACCTTCCAGAAAGGTAAATCGGTATTATCTCTTACGTTTTTAACGGCATTGTTAAGCTTTAACACACTGCCTGCGATTGTGCCGTCTTCCAAAAGGCACTGAATACCCTTAACAATAATCGGCTGACCGCCCAGAGTGTATTCACCGTCGGGCATACCGCCGGCGCGGGTACAGTCGGTAATAAGCACCAAATTGTCACCCTTAATGCGTGCGATAAGCTCAAAAAGACCTTTATGTACGTGGAAGGTGTCGGCAATAAGCTCGGTAGTAACGTTTTCCAAAAGACCTGCGCCTACAACACCGGGGTTACGGTGATGAAGAGGAGTCTGTGCATTGAACAGGTGGGTAATGTGGGTTGCGCCCGCCTCAATACCTGCCATTGCCTGTTCAAAGGTCGCATCGCTATGACCGATGGAAACAGCCACATCGCACTTTTCACGGATTTCCTTTATAGCTTCACAGCCATTTTCCATTTCGGGTGCCATGGTAGCCACCGAAATAACGTCGGCATTATCAATAATAAACTGTGCATCCGGCTTTTTGATATGCTCGCCTGCCTGCGCACCCTTTTTGTTGGGGTTAATAAACGGACCTTCAAGGTTAACACCCAGAATTTCAGCACCTTCCCAGGTTTTGCTTTTTTCCTTAAGTGAACGAACAACCTCTAAAGCCGTGTTGATTTCATCCATAGAAACGGTCATAGTAGTCGGGCACCAGGAAGTAACACCGTTTTTCATAATTCCGTTTGCCATTTTGAAAACGCCGTCTGCCTTACCGTCTGAGGTATCCTCACCCAAATAACCGTGAATGTGAATATCCACAAGACCGGGTGAAACATAACCGCCGTTTGCATCAATCACTTCAGCATCAGCAGGAATTTTTTCTAAAGTTGTAAAACCGCAGATTTTTTCATCATAAGCCAGAACAACGTTTTCCAAAATTCCGTCAGGTAAAATATATTTTCCGTTTTTGATATACTTCATAAACACATACCTCCCCTTTTTAATTTAAGTATAACATTTCGGACTTTAAAAACAATAGGAATATCAAGAAATTTTCTATAAAATTTAATATTTTGTTTACTTTTATTGTTACATTTGCTATAATTAATTGGATTTTAAAAAAGAAAGTGGTTTTTTTATGTATTACATTGGTGTTGATCTGGGCGGCACAAATATTGCTGTCGGCCTTTTGGATGAAGGCTTTAAAATTATTGCAAAGGAAAAATGTCCCACCAGAACCGAACGCGACATAAGCGAAATTATGGATGATATGGGCAAGCTTTGCAGCACTCTTATTGAAAACAACAATCTTACCCCCGATGATATTGCTTATATCGGCATCGCAACCCCCGGCTCGGTTGAACCACCGAAGGGTATGGTTGCATATTCAAACAACGTTAAAATGAGAAACTATCCCATCTCAGAAGAGCTTAGCGCCCGCACAGGTGTTAAAAAGGTTTTGGTTGAAAATGATGCCAATGCCGCAGCCTTGGGTGAAGCAATTATGGGTGCCGGCAAGGGCCACGATAACGTTATTATGATAACACTCGGCACAGGTGTCGGCGGCGGTATTGTTATTAACCGCAAGCTTTACTCCGGCTTTAATTTTGCGGGGGGCGAGCTTGGTCACACCGTTATAAAAACCGATGGCAGAACCTGCAGCTGCGGCCGTCAAGGCTGCTGGGAAGCATATAGCTCTGCAACCGGCCTTAAAAACATCACTAAAGATAAGCTTTTGTCAACAAAAGACACCATTATGTGGGAAATGATTGACAATAAAATTGAAAACATAAGCGGCCGCACCGCATTTGATGCCGCCAAAAAGGGTGACAAAGCAGGTCAAGAGGTTGTGGATGAATATATCTATTATCTCGCTTGCGGCATTGCAAATATGATAAACATTTTCCAGCCCGACGTTTTGTGCATCGGCGGTGGTGTTTGCGGTGAGGGTGATTATCTTTTGAAGCCGCTTACCGCGCTTGCAAGAAATCAGGAATACGGTCACAGCCAGCGTACAAGGTTTACCGAAATAAAAATTGCTGAACTCGGCAACGATGCAGGTATCATCGGCGCAGGTCTTTTGGGACAGTAATTATTTTTAAAAAATACACAAAAAAGACGACAGAATCATCTGTCGTCTTTTTTTACTTTATTGATAATTCCAAGCTGTAAAAACAGCAAAATGCCGACAACCGCAACGGCTGAAAATAAATTGAGCACCTGCTGGGCGTAAATTGAAATTCCCAAAAAGGAATTTCCGTTTTTCTGAATATAATCAACCAGCACACCCGCGCCCAAAGTTGTCAGAAAACCCGCAAAGCCCGACAATGACTGTGTGACCGCCAATGAATCGGCACGACTTTGATGCGGTACGTAATCAAATATTAAATTTATGAGCGCACTGTTTGTGCCCGCCATTGCAACACCGTGGGTAATGTAATGTATCACATAAGTGACCGCACCGTTTTGAGGCACCGCAACCGAAGCCGCCACAAAGCCCAAAAATGCGAAAACAAAGCAGATGCGAAGCATTTTTGCAAAGGAATATTTATCAGCATAAGCACCCAAGGCGCGTGAGCACAGCACACGGAAAACCGCCTGCAAAATTGAAAGCAGTGAAATGAAGGTAAGACTGAAATCAAGCTCTTTTATCATATAAATCGAATTAAACGGCTCGGAAATACCGGTGGCAATATGCCACATAACAAAAAGCAGCGTGATTTTTTGCACGTTTTTGTTTTTAAAGGTTTCCAAAATTTGCGAAAGCAGTTTTTTGTTTTCTATGGGGTCACGTTCGACAATTTCGCTTGTAAAAAGCATTGAAAGGGTGTGCCCCGCCATTAAAACAAAAATTGTTGCACCGCAAATTATAAAAGCGGTTTTTATATCGCCCTTTTCTTTGAAACGGTCAACCATGTTGCCCATTACAAAGGTAAAAGCCATACCGCCCACAAGCGACACAATTTCTTTGTTTGCGGTAAACCGCCCACGTATACCGTCATCAACAAGAGACATCATCCAGTTTATCTTTTTGGGGTGCGCTATATTATATATAAGGTATGCCAGAATAATAAGCGCGACAAAAATTACCGTTTTGGCGCCCTTTGATATTGTAAAAAAAGGAACAATATAAAGCGTTAAAAATAAAACCTGATTAAGGATGCTGAATGCCACAACGAAGGTTTTGGCTTTTTTGCGGCGGATAAGCATTGAAATAAGCTGAAACAAACCGCCTAGCGAAATTATTGAAGACAAAACGCCTGTAAGACTGTCCGAAAAGCCAAGCTGTGTTGCAAGGGTTGCAAGAAAAGACCCCGCAACCAGAATTGAAATAAAATATTCCAGCGCGGCTTCAATAATGTACATCATCTGATTTTTGTTGCACTTTACCCTTTGCATAAAATTCGCCTTCTTTAAAGTAAGGTTTTTTGTTTTACATTATAGCACCTTAAAATTTAATTGCAATATATCCGACAAAAAATCACAAAAAATGTGAGGAATCTAAAAATAAAAGCACCGCTGCTGCGGTGCTTTGGCACCCCTAGTAGGAATCGAACCTGCAACTGCCCCTTAGGAGGGGGCCGTTATATCCATTTAACTATAGAGGCAAATATTAAATTGTAGGACCCCTCCTAAGGGATTTATATCTATGGGGGCCGTTCGGCTTAAAGCCGCAAGGTTCTCGTTTCCATTCAAAATCTTTGATTTTGCCAATGGGCGAGGTTCTTAT
>JAZNOE010000018.1:0-39179 GCA_045580625.1 Acutalibacteraceae bacterium
AGGTTGCTCTTAAGCTCAAGAGCTGCATTTTTAAAGTTAGGAAGTCTGATTGCTGCGATTTCTTCTGTCTTAACGTCGCCGCAAACGGTACAGGTGTAAACCTTTGAGCCTGCAACATCGGGCTTAGCGGGTGTTACAACAGCATCGCCATAGGTGTGTGAATGTGGAGTTTCGGCTTCACGTGTAAAGCCGCAATCATTACACACTGTGTCAGATTCATTATCGAAGCTGTGGTTAAGGGTTGTAACTTTTTCAGCATTAAAGGTTACATCACATTCTGAACATGAATAAGACGTGAAGCCTGTTTTTGTACAGGTTGGTGTCGTAACGGTAGTGCTATATCTATGTCCTAAGGGTAGTGTTTCATTAATATCACGAATATCACCACATACAGAGCAAGTATAAGTTGTATGACCCGCAGTCGTACAGGTCGGTTCCAACATTTTTGCGGTATATTTATGATCGATTTTTTCAATTGTTGAAGTATAATTATATCCGCATTTTATACAGTTATAAATATATTTTCCCGCTTCGACACAATCTGCATTTTCAATTGTAATGTCATACGTGTGCTGGCAATTATTTTTCTTTGAAACGATGCTTTCATCTAGTTCAACAACTGTTGCACCGCCACTTGTTTTACCAAGACAACTTAAATCAAAGGTTAATAGTGCAACTTGTGTTCCGCCATAGTAAATGCGGAAATTATCAAGATAACCTTTAAATCTTCTACTAACATTTAAGGTGTGATAAGCAAGTGTATCTTTTGTAGTGAAGGTTACAGATTGTGTTTTCCACCCATTTATCTGATCTGAAGGTGTAAATTGAATGTTTGAATTCGTAACTATGGTTCCTGATTTATTAACAGGAGTGTATAATGAAGCGCCCTGACTAATTGAAAGTGCATAAGTATCATATTTAAGAGTATAGGTCTTGCCTGAATCCAAAGCTAACTCCTGCATTCCCAAATTATTAAACCAAATTTGAGTAGAAAACCAAGTGCTGTTGGAATTATCTATATAAATACCATAATCTGCTATGCCTGAGGAAATGTTTTTCTTTGCATCAACGATATTTTGCGGTAACTCCACAACAGTATTAATGTTTTTACTTGTTTTGCCGAGGTCATAAGCGGTGGCTTTAAAGTTCAGACATACTTCACCGGTTTTGTTATCAATAATTTTAAAGTTGTCCAGATATCCTTTAATACCTGCACCAACGTAAAACCAAGGATAGCTTGAAATATCGGTTGTGGTATAGGATAAGGATATCTCGGCCCATTCACCGACCTTATTTGGTAAATTAATCCATTTTTGGGGCAATGCATCATTGGTCCAATTTGGATTAGTTATTTGAATCGGAAAATTAGTATTTCCTATTGATAACGCGTAGAATTTGAATTTTGCGGTATAGCTACCTGCAGGTAATTTAATATTAGGCATTCCTACTTCGTGCAAATATAACTGGCCGTAAGCGGTGTTTTTGGAATTATCGATATAGATGGCATAATCCGGTTCGGCAGTTACGGTTTGAACGGGGGTTTTATCAATTTCTTTTGGTATTGTAACAACAGAATTTATTGTTTTACTTATTTTTCCGTAATCGTCTGGCGTAAGTTCAAAATTCAAACAAGTCAGATTTGTATTATTGTCAATTATCCTGAAATTGTCCATATATCCCTTAATACCTGCGCCAACGTAAAACCAAGGGAAGCTTGCAACGTCGGTTGTGGTAAAGGATAAGGAAATTTCGGACCATTGGCCGACCTTATTTGGTAAATTAATCCATTTTTGTGATAAGGCATCACCGTTCCAGTTTGGGTTGGTTATCTGTATTGGGAAATTGCCATTGCCCAGAGAAATAATATAAATATCAAATTTTACTGTATAATTGCCTATGGGTAATGCTATATCGGGCATACCCAGTTCATGCAGATAAAGCTTTCCGTAATCGCTTGCTGAGGAGTTGTCAATCAAGATACCGTAATTATACTCGAAGTTTTTTTCATCCGTAATGGTTTCGGGTAGGGTTGTGCCTATACAATTTTTGTCAATTATGTCAAGAGATTTATAATCGAAAGCATATTCGGCAATTTTAGTTTCACCGTCATAAATACAAAAATCATCCAAATAACCGACAAAACCCGGATTTACGCTGATTGTATGATAATCAAGTGTATCGGTTGGAATTATTTCAAGCGTATGCGTTTGCCAAATATTGGTCGCGGTATTATATGCCTCGAAAAATTTAGGTTCAGTAGCAATTGTGCCAATATCTGTCATACCTCTGTATATCACATAACCGTTTGATTCGGTAGATAATGCGTAAGTTTTAAACTTTAAGGTGTATTTTTTATCGGCCATAATCTCTGCAGGATTCATACCAAACGTATGAAGCGAAATAGTTTTGGACTGACCGTTTTGTGAATTGTCAATGTAAACGGCATAATCGTAATCGCTATTATTGCGATTAATAATATCATCGTGTAGTATAATCCCTTTTGCGGTGGTATTACGTGTTTCTAATGCGCTTGCATCAAATTCATAAAGATTCAATTCGGTTTCACCGTCAAAAATGCGGAAATTATCAAAATATCCTATAAAGCCTGCATTGGCACAAATGGTATGATAAGAAAGAATATCGGTTGTTGTGAATTCGAAAGAGTTGGTTTGCCAGGAGCTTTTAACTGTTTGCATATCGAACGATTTTGGCGCCATGGCATCAGTGCCATTATTTGTAATGCCGCAATAGGTTGCTTGTCCCGAAGCGCCTTCAGAAACGGTGTATACATCAAATTTCAGGGTATAGGTTTTTCCGCTTTCTAAAGATACAGCGGGCATACCAAATTCGTTTAAGCAAACTTTTTCGGATTTATTATTTGAATTATTAACGTAAAGCGCAAAATTTGCTGAAGACGGAATATCGCTCTTATAATGCCAGGTGGCATCGGCCAAGGCAGTATTTCCGTATAAAATATCTGTATCAGCACAATCGGTTCTGTTGCCGATAAAGTAAACGTCGCTAAGTGCGCGGCAACTATAAAATGCATTGCTATCAATAGCGATTGTGCTATCAAATAAAGTAATATCCTTAAGCTTGCTGCAATTATTAAAGGCAGAATAATGAATATAGGTTACGTTTTTGCCAATTGTTATGCTTTCAAGCTCGGTGCAGTTATAGAATGCGTAATCGCAGATAGACGTTACATAATCGGGTATAATGCTGTTTTTACAGCCTAAAATTAATTCGTTGGTAGCGGTTTTTATTAAGCAATTATTTTCAGAATGATAAACCGAATTACCTTCTTTAACTTCTATGCTGACTAAATCACTGCAACCATAAAATGCTGTGCTTTCAATGCACGTAACACTTGCGGGAATTACAATTCTTTTGAGAGATTCGCAATTATCAAAGGCATAGTCGCAAATGTGTGTGACATTATAGGGGATAATACTGTTTTTGCAGCCTAAAATCAGTTCATTCAATTCGGTTTCAATTAAACAGTTCCCCGCCGAATAATAAACAGTGTTACCTTTAGCAACGTCAATGCTTGAAATTGCGTAACATTTTTCAAATGCTGAAGCACTAATTTCAACAATATTGGATGGAATATATATTTTTTGAAGCATTGCGCAGTTGCGAAAAACATTATCAGGCAATTTGGTTACGCCTTCACCAAGGGCTGCGTTTTCAAGAGCATTGCAGTTTTCAAACGCCGAAACGCCGATACTAATGACACTGTCAGGAATAGTAACGCTTTTAAGCGTATCACAATAATAAAACGCTTTGTCAGAAATAGCTAAAGTCCCATCTTTGACATTAACCGTAGCAGGACAATAGCCCTTATATTTATAAAGAACCTTACCGGCGTAGATTATACCGTCATTTTGGTTATTATACCATGCTGTATTATAGAGCGCTCTTTCGCTTATATGGGTTATACTGTCGGGAAAACTGATATCTGCAAGGTTTTGGCAATTATAAAATGCCTTTTTGCCGATAAAGCTTAAGCCTGTTGGCAGAGAAATACTTTCAATTGCATAACAGTTTTCAAAGGCATAATCATTAATAACATTCAGGCCTTTGCCTATGCTTAATTTTTTAAGAGCAATGCAGTCCTTAAAAGCTGAAACGCCAATTTCGGCAGCCCCCATAATAGTGACATCGGTAAGTGAAGTGCAGTTTTCAAATGCATTTTTACCGATTTTTGATACACCCTTTGGGAGGGAAACACTTTTAAGGCTTATGCAGTTATAAAAAGCATAATCATTAATTGCAGATATGTTGTCGGGAATTACTATATCAGTAATCGAGGCGCCGTTTATCTCCAAATCTTGGGCATATGTAAGCGGATTACTGAAATGGTTTTCAAATTTTATATTAAACCACATTGAGAGGTTGCTTATGCTAACCGTTTCTAAATTTTTGCATTCAGCAAAAGCGTTTTTTTCAATGTTCTCCACGTTTTTACTAAAAGACACAAGATTTAAATTAGAACAGCCGCTAAAAGCACCTTCGCCGATATTTTTTACAGCGTCGTTAAAAAATACAACTTCAAGGTCGCTACAACCTTCAAAGGCATAATCACCCAGGCTGATCTCACCATCTTTTATCATAATTAGTGTGATGGAAGCATCATTCAGAACAGATTTATAAAAATGATCATCTATTTTTCCGCTTCCGCTAATAGTAAGCCAGGTGCCGTCAAGCGACCAGGTGCAGTTTTCTTCTGCCGCTTTAATGGGAATACTAAATAGCCCAAACGGTAGTATGGTCAGCATTATCGCAAAACTTAAAATAACTGATAAAACTTTTTTCAAAAAAACATCTCCCAAGGTGAAATTATAAATATTTTAACATATTGATTTCAATAGTACAATATTTTTATATAATGGGAGAGTATTTATTATTTATAAGTATAAACAGGTGAGGGTCGGCGAAAGCCGACTTTTTTATGTCGGTAAATGGCGGTTTTTAATTTGTTAAAATAACACCGCTGAAGGAGGAATCGCTTTGCGAGAGAATGATAAGCTGCTTTATAAAACCTTGAAGACGCTTTTAAACGAAAAGCTGTCACAGGAAGAAGCCCAATCCCTTAGGGAAGAAGGGTTTGAAATTAAAAATCCAACAAGAAAGACGGCCGTGATGGTGGCGCTTTATAAAAAAGCGTCTGCGGGGGACCTTTCAGCTATAAAGGAGCTTCGTTCAATTGTAAGCGAAAAAAACATTGACAAGCCTTTAGGCGAAAAAGCGGTGATGATTATAGATGACATCAGAGATTAAGATGTCGCAAATTGTGGGCGGCGGTTATGACCGTTTTTGGAACAGTAAAAAACGTTATCGCGTTTTAAAGGGCGGTAAGGGTTCCAAAAAATCGGCAACCACCGCGCTTAATTTCATTTTCAGGCTTATGCGGGAGGAAAAATCAAATCTTCTGGTGGTGCGCCAGGTTATGAACACCCACAGAGACAGCACCTTTGCTCAGCTAAAGTGGGCACAGGAAAAGCTTGGGGTAAGTGAATATTGGAGCAACACCGTAAGTCCTTTGGAAATGACCTATAAGCCGACAGGTCAGAAAATATTATTTCGCGGCTTTGACGACGTTTTAAAGCTTGCTTCTACAACGGTACCGCAGGGATATTTGAATTATGTCTGGATAGAAGAAGCCTTTGAAATTGCAAGCGAAGCCGATTTCGATAAATTAGACCTTTCGGTACCGCGCGGTAAGATACCGCCTCCGCTTTATAAGCAGACCACCCTGACCTTCAACCCATGGAGCGAAAGCCATTGGCTTAAAAAACGCTTTTTTGACCAAAAAAGCCGTGACGTTGACACTTTTTCAACAAATTATCTGGTAAACGAATTTTTGGATGAATGTGACCGCGCGGTGTTTGAACGTATGAAAAAGCAAAACCGCCGAAGGTATGAGGTGGCGGGACTTGGTAATTGGGGTGTTACCGACGGTCTTGTTTTTGAAAACTGGTGTGTGGGAAAGCCCGATATATCTGACAATGAAAAGTATAAATGGAAAAGCTTTTTCGGGCTTGATTACGGTTATACCAACGACCCCACAGCCTTTGTGGCCTTTATGGCAAACCCCATTGACAAACAAATTTATATATATAACGAATTTTATGAAAAGCGGATGCTTAACAGCGACATTGCCGACCGCATAAAAGCGCTTGGCTTTGCAAAAGAGCGCATCCGCGCCGACTGTGCCGAGCCGAAATCAAACGATGATTTAAGGCGGCTTGGAATAAGTCGTATTGCCCCGTCATATAAAGGGCGGGACAGCATTTTAAACGGTATTGCGGCTATCAGTGAATACAAAATGACGGTTGACCCGAAATGTGTGAATATGATAAGGGAGCTTTCATCCTACGTGTATGATGAAAGGCGGCAGGAAAACGGAATGAGGCTTCCCAAAGACAGTGAAAACCATCTTTGTGATGCGCTTCGTTATGCCTTTGAGGATGTCAAGTTTTTTAAGCCGTCAATTAAAGCTACAAAAGCCGCCGGTGACGGCGCAATTACCGTTAAAGATTTTAAAGGAGGCTGGGACCCATGATTTTTTTGTTTCTGCTTTTGGCAGTTTCCGCCTTTTTGATTGGTTTTATTCTGGGTGAAGCAACCTATAAGCCCAAAGCGGCTTTAAGGGAAAAGCGGCATAATGACGATTATGAAAGCATTCAGAAAGAATTTGAAAATTTTTTGAATTATGACGGCACCGAACAGCAATAACGGTGTCAGACAGGTGATTTTATGAACGAAAATATTGAAAAAACAGTGCCCGCACCAAAGGACACTGATACCCCGAATAATGCGGCGCCAATCACAGTGCCCCAAAACGGGGAACAGGTTATTCCCGTAAAATACAACAAGGAAATTATAAATTTAAGCCTTGAAAGGGCGGGAGAATTAGCACAAAAGGGTATGAAATTTGAGGCTTTATCAAACGAGCTTGAGCTTTTGAAGGAATTATCTGCCCAAAGCGGTATGACCGTAATGCAGTTTCTGGCTTCGCTTAAGGAAGAAAAGTTCAACATAAAGCGTAATTCCCTTTTGGAAAAATGCGGTGATGATAAGGAGCTTGCAGATGAAGTAAAACGCCTTTATGACCAGACGGGCGAAAAGGATAACGGCTTTAAAGAGCTTAATGAAAATTTCCCCGAAATAAAGGAAATTTCAGACCTGCCCGAAAGTGTAACCGAAGGCGCAAGGCTTCACGGCAGACCCTTGCTTGATGAATATTTGCGTTATCTTCATCAGCAGGAAAAGAAGGTTCAGGAAAACCTTTTGTCACAGCAAAGGGCAAAGGCTTCATCCGCAGGGTCACAGCTTAATAAATCAAGGGGCGAAAACCCCGAGGCGGCCGAGTTTTTAAAAGGACTTTGGCGCAAATAATTTTAAGGAGAATTTAAAATGGCAATTAATTCAATTGAAAATGCAGTAAGATATTCAACCGAGCTTGACAAAATGTTTGCTCAGAAAAGTGCGACAGGCTTTTTTGCCGACAACGCGCTTGCCACCAAATTCGTAGGCGCAAAAACCGTAATTATTCCCGACGTTGATTTTCAGGGCCTTGCAGATTATGACCGTGACACAGGCTATACCAAGGGCGCAATTACCGTTTCTAACACATCTTACACAATGGCAATGGACCGCGCACGTTCTTTGCAGATCGACCGCGAAGATATGGATGAAACCGGCATTGCAAATCTTGCTGGCAAAATTCTTGGTGAATACGTTCGCACAAAGGTTGTGCCCGAATGTGACGCTTACGTTTTATCAAAGCTTGGCGGATTGGCACTTGGCAGAAGCAACCTTGTAAACGGTGACGTTGAAAAGCCTTATGAAGCTTTATGTCAGCTTATAAACGAGGTTCAGTCGGTTGTGGGCTATGACGAAGAGCTTGTGGCTTTTGTTGACGGCTATATGTTTGCCGCTTTGCAGAATTCGGCCGAAATTTCTAAAATGATTACCGTCAGCGACTTTAAGCAGGGTGATATTAATCTTAAGGTTAAGTCAATCAACGGGGTCAGTATTATTCCCGTTGTAAGCGAAAGAATGAAGACCGCCTACACCTTTAACGGCGGTAATATCGGTGGCTTTAAGCCCATTTCGGCTGCACGTGAAATTTATATGCTTGTGCTTCCTAAAACAGCGGCTCATCTTGTAAAGAAAACCGAAAATATGCGTATTTTTACGCCCGAGCAGAACATTGATGCCGACGCTTACAAGTTTGATTACCGTATCTATTACGACGTATTTGTAAACAAAAGCGGTCTTGATGCTGTATGGGCGTGGGTATCTCCTGCGGTTAATATTACCGAACAGCCTGCAAGCATTGAGGTTGAAGAAGGCAACGTAAGCGGTGAGCTTACCGTTTCTGCCGAAAGTAATGGCGCACTTACATACCAGTGGTATAAGTGCTGTGATGAAAATAAATCGGGCGCTGTAAAGGTTGCAGGCGCAACAGACGTGGCACTTGAAATCCCCGAAGAGCTTGAAGCCGGTCAGCATTACTTCTTTGTGAAGATTATTGTTGACGGTGCGGCAGCAAGTGAATCTGAAGTTGCAGTTGTAACTGTTTCTTAAATAAAAGGCTTGCAGGGCGGGATACCGTCCTGCAGGTGAAAAGGGAAGGTAACTTAAATGAAGCTACAACCTAAAGAAATTTTTGAAGAATATGAAAAGGGCGTTCAGCACAAGGCTTCAATGGGCAAGCATGGTCTTTTTGAGCAAAATAAAATTAATGAACGCTTTTTTATCGGTGACCAATGGCATGGTGCAAAGTGCGGCAATGACCGTC
This sequence comes from Acutalibacteraceae bacterium, assembly GCA_045580625.1. Classification (GTDB taxonomy): domain Bacteria; phylum Bacillota; class Clostridia; order Oscillospirales; family Acutalibacteraceae; genus UBA737. The sequence goes on from JAZNOE010000018.1 coordinate 8,813, forward strand.
CGCTTGTGCGGTATAACGTTATAAAGCGAATTGGTGACTATAAAATGTCTCAGATATTAAGCAGTCCCATAACGGTTGATTTTTCGGCAGATGGTATACCCAAAAACAGTGACGTGGAACCGATTTTACAAAAATATGACGGAAAGGTAAATGACGGTGAAATCAATTCTTTAACCGCGGCTTTTTCAAAATATTATGAAGTTACTGCCGAAAGGCTTGATTTTCAAAGCCTCCAAGAAAAGCTTTTGCGCAATGCCTTTATTACAGGCAGCGGTGTGCTTTATACTTATTGGAACCCCGATTTGAAGACAGGTCTTTTTGCCGACGATAAAAAGACAAGTGAAATTAAGGGTGATATCTGTTGCGAAGTGCTGGATATTGATGATATATATTTTGCTGATGAGTATATTGAAGATATACAGTCGCAGCCTTTTATTATCATTGCTACACGGCTACCGGTTGAGGATGCTTTAAAGGAAGCAAGACTTTACGGCGCGGGTATTTCAGTACTGCGTGATATTGAAAACAGCGCGACAGACGGCAAGGTGTTAACCCTTACAAAGCTTTTCAAGGAATATAAAAAGGACCAAAGCTATACAATTAAAGGTGTAAAGGTTTGCGAAAATGCCGTTATAAGACAACCGTTTGACACCTTTTTGCGACTTTATCCGTTATCGCTTTTTAAATGGGAAAGAAAAAACAATTCACCCTATGGCGAAAGTGAGATTACATATCTTATCCCGAACCAGATAGCTATTAACCGAATGATAACTGCAAACGTATGGTCGGCAATGACTACCGGTATGCCCATAATGCTTGTAAACGGTGATACTGTAACCCAAAAGATAACCAACGAGCCGGGGCAGATTATTAAGGTTTACGGCAGTAATGAAGACGTAACGGGTGCGGTTAAATATCTCGCACCGCCAACCTTCAGCCAGGAGTATGAGTCCTCTATCAAAGCGCTTGTGGAAAACACCCTTACACAAAGCGGTGCAAACGAGGTTGCGCTTGGTGACCACCGTGCCGATAACAATTCGGCGCTTCGCACTATGCGTGAAGCAAGTCTTATGCCGCTTATAATTACCAAAAACCGTTTTTATGCCTTTGTTGAGGATACAGCAAGAATCTGGGCAGATTTCTGGGTGACAAAATATGAAAAGCGCTCACTTAAGGTTATTGATGCGGGAGCATCGACCTATATACCGTTTGATGCGGCAAGATATAAAAATCTTATTTTTACCACTAAGGTAGAAGTGAGCTCGGGTGCGCTTTACGGTGACAATGAAAAATATTCGGCGTTGCTTGAATTATATGAAAAGGGTGTTATTGATAAAAAGCAGTTGGTTTCAAGGCTTCCCGACGGAATAATAGCCGACAAAAAACAACTGCTTAATGAAATTGCCGAAAGGGGTGACAGCATTGAAGGGGTATGAGCTTTATAAAAGGGTGTTAAACCTTTTGGGGTACATAAACAATGACGACTGCATAACTTCAGACAGCTTACTTTATAAGCGAAGTCTTGGGGTTATTAATCAGATATTGCTTGATTTAAAGCAGTCGGAAATTGAAGATATGAACAGTGAAATTAATATTCCAAAGCCGTGTGAAGAGGCCTTGACTTACGGTACGGCAATGATGCTGTCACTTATAGGCGGCGATAGTGAAAAGAATTATCTTTTTACCTCAATGTATAATGCAAAAAGAAGCGCCGCGCTGTGTGAAAGTAGTTCGGTAACAGACGTAATACCAAACGTTGACGGGGGAGCGGTTTGATTTGAAATATACACATTTAAAGCCACAGCCCGCAAAATGCTTTAAGCTGCCGCTGCTTAATGGCGGTACAGATGCGACGGGACAGTCGGACAACTGCCTTTTAAAGGTTCAGAATTTATGGTTTAAGGATGGTCGACTGCAAACCCGTCCCGGTATTTTTGCCAAAAGCGAGAATGCGCAAACCATTGCAAAAAACAGCGACTTTGATGAGTTTGATTACCGTTTGCACGACGTTATAGTAAATTATCTCAACAGCGAATATCGAATTGCAACCGTGGGGGTTAATTGCGATGACTTTATGTATACCCTTTATATTTATTTTGTTGCAAGCGAAGGCAACGTTTTATCGGCGGGAAGTCTTACCTTTTTGCGTATTTCTTCCAATAGCTTCAAGGTACCCGAAAACATAACCTTTTATACAGGCACGGCACAAACTGGCGGCGGAGTTTTTGCGCTTGTAAGTCTTAAAAATTGCGATAACGTAAGTGAGAAAAGCTATAACATTTATGAAATTAATTCCGAATTTACTCAGTGGGAACGCGTTTATGATTTTTATATACCAACCGTGCTTATAAACGGGCGCGGCAATAATTATGAAACGGCTTTTTTGGAAGACTCTTTAAGTCTTAAAAGCCCAAAGGCTTTAGAATCACAGAATCTGTTAAACGGCAGATTTCACGCTTATTACACTTCCGACGGGCGTTCAAATATGTTCAGACTTCCTGTATCAGATTTGTCGGCCGACAGCGTGGTATGCCGAATAAATTACACACCGTCGCTTTACGTTGAATGGACGGTAAGCGGTCAGTCTGTTGTTGACAGACAAAGCTTTATGGGCAGTGAAATAATGCTTGAGGTTGACCGCGAAAAGGGTACGCTTTCTTTTTCTAAAGACGGCGCGGCTTATGCAATACCTGTAATGACGTATTATAACGAAAACAATATAAAGGTGACTGCATCGAAGGAAACGATAAACGGTTTTGCGCAGGTTGTCGACTCGGCCTGCTCACTTACGGCAGACGGACGCATATATCTGGGCGGCGGGCTTAACGGTAATATTTTAATGCTTGCAAAAGCTGACAATCCGTTATATTTTCCGCAAAAATCAACGGTGGACGTCGGCGGTAAAGAGCCGATAACCGCCCTTTCAATTCAAAGCAAAAATATTATAGCCTTCAAGAAAAGTGAGTGTTATTTTGTAACCTTGAGAAAAGGGGACAGAATAAACGAAATTGCGCTATTAGCCGATAATGACAAGCTTTTCAAGTCGGACGACACCTTTGGCTGTGAGCTTATTTCAAAAACGGTGGGCTGTGATTTTAAAAATACGGTTTGTAAAATCGGTGATAAGACGGTATGGCTTGGGCAGGACTGCGAGATATATGCCCTTAACGATATCGGCTTTGACGGTGTAAGAAAGCTGACAGGTGTAATAAGCGGAAATCTTGATTTTGAATATACCGATTCATTTGCGGTGACTGATGGGGAATATTACATTCTTTCTGACGGCAATACGGCTTATGCGCTTGATATGAGCAGCTTTTCGCATCCGCCGGTTTATAACTGGCACTTTGCAACGGGTGACAGCATCTGCGGCGGTTTTTACCGTGGGGGAAGACTTTGGTTTTTGTGTTATTCACATAACAGCGGTATTTTTTACATAGCGTCCCTTTCGGGTGAAACAGACGTTCAGATGTTTTATGCCGAGGAAGCGGTGGCCGGCTCTGAAATTGTAAAAATTGAAGGCTTTTTTGAAACCCGCGACTACCCGCTTTCGGGTCATAACCATAAAAACGTTGTTGAAAGCATTTACCTTGCGTTGTCGGGCAAAGGCAGAGTTGCTGTTAAGGTAAACGGTAAAACCGCCGCTTTGGTAGATTTGCGCTTTTCTACCGATGATTACGACAAGGGTGAATATAAAACCGTAATGCTTCGCCCGCATTTGTATGACACCGAAAGGGTAAAGCTTTATATTTCATCCGACAGTGATTTCGCAGTCGGTGACATTGAAATTTTTTACAGAAAAACGGGTTGATTTTATGAAAAAGGTTTTGGCGGTTTTAACGTTACTTTTACTGCTTTGCGGTTGTAATCCCGAAAAAACGCAAGCGGTAAAAAAGCACAGCGGTGTGTGGCTTACATATAGCGAGATTGACACAATGCTTGAAAACGGCTTTCAAGCTGAATTTAAAAAGCTTATAAAAAACTGTCAAAGTCTTGAAATTGACAATCTTTATATCCACGTAAGAGCATTTGGCGATGCGCTTTATAAATCTGAATTTTTTCCGCAAAATGAAAAGTCCGCATATTACGATTTTGATGTTTTAGAATATGTTATTGACGCTTGTCATCAAAATAATATAGCGGTGCACGCCTGGATAAACCCTTACAGAATATCATCTTCCGATAATATCGAGACGCTTAATCCGCAAAGTCCTGCATATTTATGGCTTCATGATGATAACACCGAAAACGATAAAAACGTTTGCTTTTCGGGTGGTATTTATTTAAACCCTGCCGAAAACGAAGTGCAACAGCTTATAATAAATGGTGTAAGGGAAATTGTAAATAATTATAAGGTCGACGGTATTCATTTTGACGATTATTTTTACCCCACCCAAAGTGAAGAATTTGATAAGGCATCTTATCTGGAATATACCGCACAAACACCATCACCACTTTCGCTCTCTGACTGGCGTCGGCTTAACGTTGATTTGCTTTTAAGCGGTACGTATAACGCGATAAAATATATTAACCCGAAGGTTGTTTTTTCGGTAAGCCCCGCCGCGTCGATTGATAATAATTATAATAATTTATATGCCGACGTGCGCACTTGGGTGGATAACGGGTTTGTTGATGTAATTATTCCACAGCTTTATTTTGGGTTTGAATACCCCGATGATAATTTCAAATTTGAAAACCTTTTAAAGGTGTGGCAGGATGTTTTAGCGCTTAACCCCGATGTCGACCTTTATATCGGTCTTGCATTTTATAAATCAAAGCCAACCCTTGCGGCCGATATAACCGAATGGCAGCAAAACAGGGATATTATAAAGCGGCAGGTTGAAATTATTAATGAAAATAAAGCTACTAAAGGAAGCGTTTATTTTTCATATTCTTCACTTGTAAGTGATGAAACTGAATTTAAAGCACAGCGCGAAAGCCTTGTGGATTATTTAAAAAAGAAGGATTAAAATGGAAAGCACGGTAATTGTTGCAATTATTTCATTTCTCGGCACGTTAATAGGAACTGTGGGCGGTATGCTTGCCACCGCAAAGCTTACAGATTACCGTTTGACACAGCTTGAAAAAAAGCTGGAAAATTTATCTTCGGCGGTTGCAAAAATTTCGGTTATGGAAGAAAAACAAAAAAGCTCTGACCGAAGAATATCAAAGCTTGAGCGCGAGCATAGCCGTGCACAGTTTGCCAATATGAATTAAAAAGGAACCCGACTATTTATTGGCCGGGTTCCTTTTTAAATTTGATTGAATGACACACTGAAAAATATTTGATAAAGTAATGGCGATTATATATCGCCTTTTCAAAGTATAATTAAAAGTGTAAAAATTATTTATAATTGATTTATTGATGTTATTAGTGTATAATAATTTAAAAGTATTATGGTGGTGGTTTTTGTGTTCGAAGCCGAAAAAATTAAAAACGAATGTATAGAATGGATAAGGAATTTTTTTGAAGAAAATGGAAAAGATTGTAATGCGGTTATAGGTATTTCGGGCGGTAAGGACAGCTCGGTTGTGGCGGCATTATGTGTTGAAGCGCTTGGAAAGGATCGTGTTATCGGCGTTTTAATGCCTTGCGGTGAACAAAGCGATATCGACTGCTCGGTTCAGCTTGTGGAATTTTTGGGCATTAAAAATTATACGGTTAATATTAAAGCGGCGGTTGACGGTGTTTTATCGGCATTACCCGCCGATATGGAAATAACCAAACAAACCAAAACAAACTTGCCTGCAAGAATCAGAATGGCAACACTTTATGCAGTAAGTCAAAGCAATAACGGCAGGGTAGCTAACACCTGCAACTTGTCTGAGGATTACGTGGGTTATTCCACACGCTATGGTGATGCCGCAGGTGACTTTAGCCCAATTTCCCGCCTTACGGTTGAAGAGGTTAAAATAATCGGAAAGCTTTTGGGTCTTCCGGAAAATCTTGTGGATAAAACCCCAATTGATGGCTTAAGCGGAAAAAGCGACGAAGAAAATCTTGGCTTTTCTTATGCCGTTTTGGATAAATATATACGCACAGGTATTTGTGATGATAGCGAACTTAAAGAAAAATTTGATCGCCTTTATAAATTAAATCGCTTTAAATTAGAGCCAATACCCGCGTTTGAACCAAATATGTAAAATTATTGTTAAATTTATAACAATTTACTTGCATTATAAGTCGTTTTAGGGTATACTGTAAAAAGGAAAAAATTGTTTTTTAAAAGGAGAATAAAAATGACAACTAACAAGACAGTGCTTAAGTGGTTGGACGAAATGAAAGACCTTCTTACACCCGATAAGGTTGTATGGGTTGACGGTTCAGCTGAACAGACAGAAGAGCTTAGAAAGCTTGCTGTTGAACTTGGCGAATTAGAAGCTTTGAATCCTGAAAAGCTTCCCGATTGCTATCTTCACAGAACCAAGCCTAACGACGTTGCTCGTGTAGAAGACCGTACATTTATTTGTACCACCACCAAGGAAGAAGCAGGCCCCACCAACAACTGGTGTGACCCTAAGGAAATGTATGAAAAGCTTTACGACATTGCTCGCGGCAGCTATAAGGGCCGTACAATGTACGTAATTCCTTATTCAATGGGCCCTATCGGCTCTCCCATTGCTAAAATCGGTATCGAAGTAACCGACTCTGTTTACGTTGTTCTTAATATGCTTATTATGACCCGCGTAAGCCCCAAGGTTATGGAAGTTTTGGGCGACAGCAATGACTGGGTACGCGGTTTGCATTCACGTTGTGACATCGACCCTGAAAAGAGATATATCTGCCACTTCCCGCAGGATAACACCATCATTTCTGTTAACTCAGGCTACGGCGGAAACGTTCTTCTCGGTAAAAAGTGCTTCGCACTTCGTATCGCTTCTTACCAGGGCTGGAAGGAAGGCTGGATGGCTGAACACATGCTTATCTTAGGTCTTGAAAATCCCAAGGGCGAAGTTAAGTATGTTGCAGCTGCTTTCCCCTCTGCTTGCGGTAAGACCAACCTTGCAATGCTCATTCCTCCCGCATACTTGCGCGAAAAGGGCTACAAGATCTGGACTGTAGGCGATGATATTTCTTGGATGAAGATAGGTCCTGACGGTCGTCTTTATGCTATCAACCCCGAAAACGGCTTCTTCGGTGTTGCTCCCGGTACCAACGAAAAGTCAAACTTTAATGCTCTTGAAAGTACCAAGAAGGGCACAATTTTCACCAACGTTGCTCACGATATGAACGACAACACCGTTTGGTGGGAAGGCCTTAACAAGAATTTGCCCGAAAATGCTATTGACTGGCTCGGCAATCCTTGGGATCCTTCAAAGTTTGATAAGGCTGACAAGTCAACCTATGCAGCACATCCCAACTCACGCTTTACTGCTCCTGCAGAAAACTGCCCCTGTATTTCAGAAGAATTCAACAAGGGTGAAGGCGTTCCGATTTCTGCAATCATCTTCGGCGGCCGTCGTGCTAAGTGCGCTCCGCTTGTATATCAATCAAAAGACTGGGTTAACGGTGTATTCGTAGGCTCTGCAATGGCTTCTGAAACCACCGCTGCTGCTGCAGGTGCTGTTGGTGTTGTTCGTCGCGATCCTATGGCTATGCTTCCTTTCTGCGGTTACCACATGGGTGACTACTTCAAGCATTGGCTCGAAATGGGTGAAAAGCTCGGCGACAAGGCTCCTAAGATCTTCAACGTTAACTGGTTCCGTACTGATGACGAAGGCAACTTTGTATGGCCCGGCTTCGGTGACAATATGCGCGTTCTTAACTGGATTATTGACCGTTGCGAAGGCAAGGCTGACGCTGACGAAACCGCTATCGGTTATGTTCCCAAGCCTGAAGATATTGACCTTACTGACCTTGATATGGATATCGAAACCCTTAAGGATATCTTAACCGTTGACAAGGCAGTTTGGGAAAAAGAAGCAGCTGAAATTGAAGAACATTACAAGAAGTTTGGCGACAAGCTTCCTGCTGAACTTAAAGAACAGCTTGCAAACCTCAAAGCAAACCTTGCTAAGATGTAATTAAAAAACTAAAAACCTTGCCTTCGGGCAAGGTTTTTGTTTTAATGAAAAATGAATAACGAACAATTTCGGTGTTTCGCAAGGTGAAACGTTTTATATCGGTCGGCGTAGCCGACACCGAATTTATTCTTTTTTCTTTATTATTTTTTATTATGCACTTTACTTAAGGGGTTGGCGTCAACTGCACCCTTTATCTGTTTATCCGAAACGTGGGTGTAAATTTGGGTTGTGCCAAGGTTTGAGTGGCCTAAGATGTCCTTAAGCACACGGATGTCAACCTCGCCGTGCTGATACATAAGGGTTGCGGCGGTGTGGCGCAGCTTATGGGTTGAATATCCCTGTCCCTCAAGACCTGCCTTTGCCAAAAAGGTTTTAACCAGATGTTGCACCGTTTTTGGACTTATGCGGCGGTGATTACGGCTTATGAAAAGGGCATTTCGGTCTTCATAAACAATGTCTTCAGTCGGGCGGACCGCCAAATATTCGCGAATGGCTGTCATACAGGCATCGTTTAAATAAATAAGCCTTTCCTTATTACCTTTACCTGTTACCACCATTGTGCCGTCGAGTTTAATATCATTAATGTTAAGCGAGCATAATTCAGCCAAACGAAGACCGCAGTTTAAAAATATGGTCAAAATGCAGTAATCACGCTTTTGGTTTGCACCGTCAACCGAATTTAAAAGCTCAAGTGAATCTTCAAGTGTTAAATGCTTTGGCAGTGACTGCTTTACCTTTGGTGATTCAAGCAGTAAAGCGGGGTTTTGGTCAAGCTGGTGGGTCTGCTCGCACATATAACGGAAGAAAATGCGCAGTGTTGAGGTTTTCCGTGCGCGGGTTGCAGTGCCGTTTCCACGTTCGTTCTTGCAAAAAACCATATAAGCATATAAATCTGAAATTGTGACAGTTTTTATTAAATTTAAATCAACGGGGGATATATCAATTTCTTGAAAATCGGTCTTTTTATCAACAAGACCGCGCACCGTTAATATATAACGGAAAAAGTTTTGCAAATCTAAAAAATATCCCTCAACCGAAAGTGAAGACTTGCCCTTGATGGTTTCGTTATAGGTTAAAAAGTCACGTATAACGGGTGGGCAGGTCTGCAAAATTTCAAGCTTCATCACATTACCTCAAAATATTTAGTATAATTCATTATATCATTTAAAGCGGAAAAATGCAATCTTAATAAAATCTTAAAGAATTTACCGCTTTTTTCTTAAAGCATAAGGTGTTACAATAGTGGCAAGGAGATGATTGGAATGTATAACGTTTTAATTTGCGACGATGAAAAGGATATTGTGTCCGCTTTGGAAATTTATTTAAAAGGGGACGGCTATAACATATTTAAGGCCTATGACGGACATCAGGCACTTGAGATGGTAAACAATAACGAAATTCATTTGGTGCTTATGGATATAATGATGCCGCTTTGTGACGGTATAACCGCAACGGCTAAATTACGTGAAGATTATAATATGCCGATAATTTTTTTGTCGGCTAAAGGGGAAGACAGTGATAAAATTTTAGGGCTTAACATCGGCGCGGACGATTATGTAACAAAGCCGTTTAATCCTGTAGAGGTGTTGGCACGTGTGCGGTCGCATCTGCGCCGTTATACACAGCTTGGCAGCAGGGCGGTTGAAAACAGCTGCTTTACGGTTGGAAACATTGAGCTTAACGACCGCGCGAAAGAGGTTTTGGTTGACGGCGAAAGGGCTTCGCTGACTCCCACCGAATTTGAAATTTTAAAGCTTTTAATGAAAAACAAAGGCAAGGTGTTAAGCCCGAAGGAAATATATGAAAAGGTCTGGGACGAGCCCTGCTTTGGCGGTGAAAGCACCGTTGCGGTACATATAAGGCATTTGCGCGAAAAGGTTGAAATTAATCCTGCCGAACCGCGCTATTTAAAGGTTGTGTGGGCACACGGCTATAAAATGGAGGGATAAATATGAAGCGTTTACTTTGCAGTCTGCCTGCAAAAATTGCGGCTATAATGCTGTCTTACGTGATGGTGCTTGTCATTCTGCTTTCCACCGCCGCGGTGGCGTTTATGGGATATATGGAATTTTACATTCATTCATCATATCAGATGGAAAAAGCCATTCTTACCGATATGGCAATTAGCGAATGTCACAAAATGCGCGGAATGTTTAACGCGGTTGATGACGTGCAGTCTTTTCGCGAGAATGTGGGCAATATGGCCTGGGAAAGTAACATAGCTTACACTGTGAGAAATGCCGAAGGCGAAATATTGTATACCAATTATGATGAAAAAGAGTGTATTACAACCTATACCTGTGATGACGGTGACAAATTCACCGTTCACGTTTACGAAAATATGGCCTGTGAGGATGAATTTTCATTTGTAAGGTCACTTGTCAGAACAGGGCACAAAATGCGGTATGCCTTTATAATTTTTGACCTTTTGGCGGTTATTGCATTTATTACTTTAATCTGCTTTTTGTGCTGTGCTGCAGGCAGAAAAATTGCTTACAGCAGTATACAGCGGAATTTTCTTGACCGTATACCGCTTGATATTTGTCTTGCGGTAGCGGCGATAATTGTGGGTATATTTTTAATAATATTTGATACGGTTCATTATTTTGAAGGGCTTGAAATCGCAATTTTTTTATTTGTTGGCTGCACGGTGCTTTATTTTGTTGCACTTGCGCTTTTACTCACCTCTGCCACACGAATTAAAACCCATACCTTTTGGAAAAATAACGTAATTTATAAAGCAGTTGCATTTTTCTTTAAATGGTTCAAGGCTGGGGCGAAATTTTTGTTTTTCCACCTTATGCGGTTGCCGTTTGCGTTTAAGACCTTGGCTGTTTTAGTGACGGTTATATTCTGGCAGAGCATTTTTATTATGTTTAATCTTTATCAGGCAGAATGGCTGATAATCGGTTTTGTGCTTTCAAGCGCGGCAATTTCACTTTTACTGCTTTACGTGGCAATAACCCTTCAACGTATTAAAAAGGGCGGTGAAAAAATAGCCTCCGGTGACCTTGACAGTAAGATAGACACCACCTTTATGGTGCTTGATTTTAAGGATTTTGCAACTAAGCTAAACAACATTGGTGACGGACTTCAGACAGCCGTTGATGAAAAGGTCAGAAGCGAACGCTTTAAGACCGAGCTTATCACCAACGTTTCGCACGATATTAAAACTCCGCTAACTTCAATTATTAATTACGTTGATCTGCTAAAAAAAGAAAAAATTGAAAATGAAACGGCGAATGAATATATTGAAGTTATTGACCGCCATAGTGAACGTCTTAAAAAGCTGGTTGAGGATTTGGTCGAAGCATCAAAAGCGTCAACAGGTAACATAGCAGTAGAGTTGCAGAAATGCGACATTGCGGTGCTTTTATCACAGACTTTGGGTGAGTTTGATGAAAGACTTAAAACGGCGAGAATAAGTCCGGTATTGAAAATTTTGGGTGATGATGTTATTATAAAGGCGGATGCACGGCATTTGTGGCGTGTGTTTGATAATCTTTTAAGCAATATCTGTAAATATTCATTGGCTGACACCCGCGCGTATATTGAAGCATATACCCAAAACGACAAATGCTTTATTACATTTAAAAATATTTCGCGGTGTGAGCTTAACATTGACTCAACTGAGCTTACCGAACGCTTTGTCAGGGGAGATGCTTCCCGAAATACCGAAGGCAGTGGGCTTGGGCTTTCAATTGCCAAAAGCCTTACCGAGCTTCAGAACGGTCGAATGGATATTACAGTTGACGGCGACCTGTTTAAGGTTGTGCTTGAGTTTGACGTTTTAAAAAAGTGATGTGATAAAATGACCGAAAGAAACAAGAAAATTATAAGCGCTTCAGTTATTGCGGCTTTTATAATTTTTTGCGCCGTTGTGGGGTGGTTTATCGGCCGCCCGCTTATAAGGTTTGTCGGCCAGCCTGAAAAGTTTCAGGCTTGGGTGCAGCAAAGCGGTGTATGGGGCATGGTGGCCTTTGTTGGTATGACGGTTTTTCAGGTTGTTATTGCCTTTGTCCCCGGTGAGCCGCTTGAAATTGGCGCAGGGTATGCTTTCGGTGCGGTTTTGGGCACAATTCTTTGCATTATCGGCATAACCATCGGCAGTTTAATTGTCTTTTTGCTTGTAAGAACGCTTGGTGTAAGACTTTTGGAAGTGTTTTTTACCTATGAAAAAATAAAATCGCTTAAGTTTTTGCAAAACGAAAAAAAGCTTGCGCTTATAACCTTTTTTCTTTTCTTTTTGCCCGGCACGCCAAAGGATTTGCTGACCTATTTTGTGGGTCTTACCAAAATTGACTTAAAGGGCTTTTTGCTTATTGCTGCAGTGGCGCGCATTCCGTCGGTTGTGACGTCAACCATTGGCGGCAGTCTGCTTGGAAGTGAAAAATATCTTTTTGCCATAATTGCTTTTGGCGTAACCCTTGTTATAAGTATGGTTGGTTGGATTGTTTATAACCGAATAAGTAAAAAGAATAATAAATAAAAGGCGAGGCATCTTCAAAAGGAAGATGCCTCAATTATATTCTAAAATCATTTTTCGCATATTTATTTGTTTTATATTATTGACAAAAAGATAAGTGCGATATAAAATTATAGGGTAATAAATTTAAGGTGGTAGAATATGTCTGTTAAAGTTTCACCGTCGGTATTAACTGCTGATTTTTTAACCCTTGCCGATGATATTAAAAAGCTTGAAGCGGCAGGGTGCGATATGCTTCATCTTGACGTTATGGACGGCATTTTTGTGCCCAACATTTCGTTTGGGGTGCCCATTATAAAGTCAATTAAGGCACATTCTACAATTCCGTTGGACGTGCATTTAATGATAGACCGTCCCCACCGTTATATTAAAGAATTCGCCGCTGTTTCAGACTGGTTGGGCTTTCATTTTGAAGCGGGAAGTGACAATGCCGCACTTTTAAAGGAAATAAGAGAACTTGGGTGTAAGTCCTGCCTCACCATAAAGCCCTGCACCGCCGCAGAAGAAATTTTTGATTTGTTGCCGCTTTGCGATATGGTGCTTGTAATGTCGGTTGAGCCCGGCTTTGGCGGACAAAAGTTTATGCCGCAGTCACTTGATAAATTATCGGCATTGCGTGATGAAATAAAGCACCGCGGTCTTTCGGTTGAACTTGAAATTGACGGTGGCATAAACGGTGAAACCGCACCTTTGGCTATCGGGGCGGGGGCTACCGTTTTGGTTGCGGGCAGTTATCTGTTTTCTGATGAGATGGAAGACAGGGTGGCATATTTAAAATCACTTTAAAAAAGCCTTGCCGTAAATTTTGACGGCGTTGCCTATAATCAGCGGCTTACAGTGTTCGCGGGTTATGGCAATTTGTATGTAATTTTTGGTCTTAAGCCTTGAGAATTCCGAAAGCTGTTTTATTGTCGGCCAACGGTCATCGGCCGATAAAATCAAGCGATAATCGGTTGGAGCTTTATAAAGTGAGCTTTTGATAAGCGGTTTTTTCTTATAAAGAAAGCTGATACCGTCGGTCAAGGCTTCACTGTTTTGGAAAACAAAAAGAATTTCATTCTTTTCGGCTTTTCGTTGCAATGTGGGTGGGGTCATTTTTTGAAAGGGCCTCCTTAATAGGAGTTATATTTTATGGATTATTCGGTTTTAAAAAGCGGCACCGACGTGCGTGGTGTTGCAACTGACAAGGGCGGTAAGCCCGTCACTCTTACAGACGGCGCGGTTTATGATATAACCGCCGCGTTCGTATTATGGCTTAAGGCAAGGGTGCAAAAGGATGACATAAAAATATCAGTCGGTCGGGATTCGCGCATTACGGGTCCTGCAATTATGGACAGGGTGCAGTCTGCACTTTTGGATGCGGGCATTACCGTTTTAAACTGTGGTCTTTCTTCTACACCCGCAATGTTTATGACCACTTTGAAGGCCGACTGTGATGCCGCGGTGCAGATAACCGCATCGCACCACCCGTTTGACCGTAACGGTCTTAAGTTTTTTACAAAGAAAGGCGGACTTAATTCTGGCGATATTGCTGATATAATTAAGCTTGCAAATGATAAAAAATGTTTGCAAAGTAATAAAAAAGGCACAGTTATTAAGATCGATTTTATGAAAATCTACTCTGCACATCTTCGTGAAATAATTTGTAAGGCGGTTGGCAAAACCGAAGCTGAAAAACCTCTTAAAGGCTTTAAGATTGTGGTTGATGCGGGTAACGGCGCAGGCGGTTTTTATGCTTATGACGTGCTTGAAAAGCTGGGCGCTGATATTACGGGCAGTCAGTTTTTAGAGCCTGACGGTATGTTCCCAAATCATATTCCAAATCCCGAAAATGCCGATGCAATGCAAAGCATAAAGGATGCGGTTTTAAATAACAATGCCGATTTGGGGCTTATTTTTGATACCGACGTTGACAGGGCGGGCTGTGTTGATTCACTTGGTGAAAAAATTAACCGTAATCGACTTATTGCTTTGGCTTCTTACATCGCGGTAAACGGTCAAAATGGCAAGACAATAATTACCGATTCTGTTACAAGCGACGGTCTGCACGATTATATTGAAAATACACTTGGCTGTATGCATTACCGTTTTAAGCGCGGTTATAAAAATGTTATTAATAAAATGCAAGAATTCTGCGCGCAGGGCATTGACGCACCGCTTGCAATTGAAACTTCGGGTCATGCGGCTTTTGCCGAAAATTATTTTTTGGATGACGGCGCCTATCTTGTGACTAAAATTGTAATTGAGCTTGCACGCGGTAAGGATATTGAAGAGATTTTAGCCCCGCTTCAGATGCCTGCCGAAGAAAGAGAAGTTCGTTTCTCAATTTTATGTGATGACTTCAAGACCTACGGTGAAAATATCATCAAAAAGCTTGAAAAATTTGTAAATGAAAATTCACAGTATAAACTGGCAGATGACAACCGCGAGGGTCTGCGGGTTAACACCGAAAACGGATGGTTTTTATTAAGACTAAGCGTTCACGACCCTGTTGCCGTTGTTAATTTTGAAAGCAGAAGTATCGGTGGAATTGTGGCAGATATTGAAAGGCTTCGCCCCTTCTTACAGCAATTTGATAAATTGGATATTTCAAGTCTTTAGTTTAAAGAAGAGTCAAAATTTCAAAAATTTTGACTCTTCTTTTTTATGTTATTCGTCGGTGAGTCCCATACAGCCGCAGTCGGTGCTGTTGTCAACACTGTCGGGGCGGGGTGGGAAGAAATCATCAATGGGGAACTGAATACGGCTGAAGGTGTCGCAGGGCTCTGCTGTGGAATGGTCGCAGGATTTTTGGGGTATGCAAAAGTCGTAAACGGGGATAAGCATTTGCACGTTGCGGATAAGCTGAACTACTGTAAAAAGGCCGATGGTTGCATAAATTGTGGGTGTGCCTTTGGGAACGTCGGTTACAACGTGACCGCCAAGTGCTTCACAAACGCAGTCGGGTATGCAACAGGATGCTTCATAACAGTTGCGTATAACGCCTATTTTTGCCGAAAGCGGAACGGGGTCCACTGCGCTTACAACACATTTGGGTGTGTTGCTTCCCGAAAGTGTATTAACACTGTGGTTGCGACATTCTTCGCCTACAACGTTTGAAAAGGTTTTTACTGCACCGCAGCTGCCGTATAAAATTACCTTTTTGTTAAAGGTGGCAATGCCGTTTATAACCTGCGGACAGGTGCTTGGGGATGTGTAAAGGTCGAAGGATAA
Organism: Acutalibacteraceae bacterium; assembly: GCA_045580625.1. GTDB lineage: Bacteria > Bacillota > Clostridia > Oscillospirales > Acutalibacteraceae > UBA737. Next base: position 24,537 of record JAZNOE010000018.1, read on the forward strand.
CAGGAAGAAGAAAGTAAGGTCGCAGGAATAATAGCCCTTGTTGAAATTAACGGGTTCAACGTCAATAAATACGTTTAAAACCTCGGCGCTGCGAAGCCGCACGCTTAAAGCGTTGTTTATAAGGGTCTGGGTCTCGGGCAGGAAGAAGCACCGCAGATCCTCTAAACAGTCACGGTCACAGCAGGAATCGTAAACTCGGCCTGCATCAATGCAAACAGCATCATTGCAGTCTGTAGAGTTTCTAAAATCTGCCATATAAAAACAGCCTCCTAAAAATTTTTAAGTCAGTTTTAAGGCTAACTTCACTAATATAATATGTTTTGGCGGCTATTCGGTTAAAAAAATATATTTATTTGGTTTTCGGTTGACTTAAAGCACAGAAAAATGTAAAATAATGCAAGGTGATTATTTTGGAAAACAAATATTGGTATAAAAAGGGGCTTCGTGACGGCATACCCATAGCGCTTGGCTATTTTGCGGTGGCCTTCACTTTAGGTATTGCCGCAAAAAATGCGGGGCTTACCGCTTTTCAAACCTTTCTTGCAACCGGCACAACCCTTGCCTCAGCAGGCGGTTATGCGGGTATAAACGTTATAAGTGCGGCAGGCACTTATTTTGAAATGTTTTTAACAATGCTTATTGTAAACGCACGCTATCTATTAATGTCCTGTTCTTTAAGTCAGAAAATATCGCCAAATACTTCAACCCTTCACCGTATGGGCATAGCCTTCGGTGTGACTGATGAAATATTCGGTATTTCTTCTGCTGTGTCGGGTTATCTTAACCCGTTTTATAATTATGGTGCAATGACGGTATCCATACCCGGTTGGGCTGTTGGCGCGGCACTTGGCGTGCTTATAGGTAACGTTTTGCCTGCAAGTGTTATGTCAGCGCTTTCGGTGGGCATTTTTGGTATGTTTCTGGCAATTATAATTCCGCCCGCAAAGGAAAACAAGGTCATTATGGGCGGCATTATAGTATCGTTTATTTTAAGCTTTTTGTTTAACAAGCTTCCTATTATTGCGGATAATATCTCAAGTGGTATGCAGGTTATAATTTTAACCGTTGTTATTGCGCTTGCGCTTGCGGTCTTTTTCCCTGTAAAGGAGGAAGCCGATGAATAACGTATATATTTACATAGCCATTATGGCCTTGACAATTTTTATGATACGCGTTTTACCGCTGACCTTGATAAGAAAAAAGATTAAAAACAAAATCTTGCGGTCTTTCTTGTTTTACGTGCCTTACGTAACGCTTGCTGTTATGACCTTTCCCGCAATAATTTATGCCACAAGTAATATATGGTCGGGTATTGCCGCGCTTGCGGCGGGTATAATACTTGCTTATAAGGGCGTAAGCCTTTTGGGTGTTGCGGTGTCATCCTGTGCGGTGGTATTTGTGATTGAGCTTGTTATGAAATTGATATAAGCTTTAATTTGAAAATAAAGTCATAATTATGTTATGGCTTTATTTTTTACTTGAAAAATACCCCTATGGGGTATATAATATAAATGGTGATAATATGAAAACTCAACAATATAACGTAACGGGTATGTCGTGCGCGGCGTGTTCATCATCGGTTCAGCGTGTGGTTTCTCGACTAAACGGTGTGCAAAGCTGTGACGTCAATCTTATAACAGGCAAAATGACGGTCACATTTGATGAAAATGCGGTTTCTTCGGCCGACTTTTTCAGGGTGGTGCAAAAGGCAGGCTTTGGTATATCAAGTGACGTTGTCAAAAAAGAAATCAAACAGCCTAAAGAAAGCGTTGCACCTATAATTGTGTCGCTTATATTTGCGACGGTGCTTTTATACGTTTCAATGGGACAAATGCTTTTTGAAAATTTGCCCATACCGTCACTTTTTGATATGAACAAAAATCCATATAATTTTGCAATTTTGCAGTTTTTATGCTGTCTGCCGGTTTTATATCTTGGTCGAGGCTTTTTTATAAAGGGAATACCGCTTTTGTTTAAGGGTCACCCCAATATGGATTCGCTTGTGGCTATCGGTTCGGGTGCTTCGCTTATATACAGCCTTGTAATTACCTTTACGCTTGCCTTTAATCCGCACGCGGTGCATAACCTTTATTTTGAATCATCTGCGGTGGTTATTGCCCTTGTAATGCTTGGTAAGTTTTTTGAAAGGCGAAGTAAAGCCAAAACCGCGAAGGCACTTGAAAAGCTTATGCAGCTCGCTCCCGACACCGCCGTTTTATTTAAAGACGGTAAGGAATATGAAATACCGACTGCCGAAATTAAGGTTGGTGACCTGCTTTTGGTTAAAGCGGGGGCAAAAATTCCGCTTGACGGTGTTGTGGTTGATGGCGTCAGCAGTGTTAACGAAGCAATGCTTACGGGCGAAAGTCTGCCGATAGATAAAAAGTGTGACGATAAAGTATTTGGCGGCAGTGTGAATCTTGATGGTGTGCTTTATATTAAGGTTACACACACGGGCGAAGACACAACCCTTTCAAAAATTATAAAATTTGTGGAAGAGGCGCAGTCAAAAAAAGCACCTATTTCTAAAACAGCTGACAAGGTCGCGGGTGTTTTTGTACCTGTGGTAATTGCCATTGCTTTGACAGCGGCAATAATCTGGCTTATTGTCGGTAAGGATATTGCTTTCGCACTTAAGGTGTTTACCGCGGTGCTTGTAATTGCTTGTCCTTGTGCGCTTGGTCTTGCAACCCCTACGGCAATTATGGTGGGCACGGGTCTTGGTGCTTCAAACGGTATTCTTATCCGTAACGGAGAAGTGCTTGAAATTATACACAATGTAAAAGCCGTTGTTTTTGATAAAACGGGCACGCTCACCGTCGGTAAGCCTATTGTTACCGATTACGTGGGTGAAGAAAGCGCGGTTTCAAAAGCTGCCGCGTGTGAAAGCGCATCAAATCATCCCTTGTCTTTAGCGGTGCGTGAATATGCAGATTTATTGAAAATGAAATATATCGCCCCGACTGAATTTAAAAACGTGTCGGGTAAGGGTGTCAGTGCAGTGATCGACGGGGAAGAGGTCTTTGTCGGAAAAGGCGATTTTCTTTTGGAAAACTGCATTGATATTGAGAAATTCTCGGCCTTAGCACAGCAATTTTCAAATGAAGGTAAATCACTGGCTTATGTTTCAGTAAACGGTCAATGTGTGGGCTTATTTGCTATTGCTGACAGCCTTAAGGATAATTCAATTGAAGCGGTAAATCGCCTTAAAAAGCAGGGGATAAAAACTATTGTTTTGTCGGGTGATAATAAGGCGGCGGCTGAATATATCGGTCAGAAGATAGCGGCAGATGAGGTATATGCTGAGGTTTTGCCCGACGGTAAAGCTGAAATTATTAAAGAAATCCGCCAAAAATATGGCGCTGTTATGATGGTGGGCGACGGCATAAACGATGCGGTTGCCCTAACCGAAGCTGACGTCGGATGTGCGATAGGCGGTGGCAGTGACGTTGCAATTGAATCTGCAGATATTGTGCTTATGCGGTCTGATATATGTGACGTTTCGCGCGCAATTAATTTAAGCCGTTTCACCATCAGAAACATTAAGCAAAATCTTTTCTGGGCGTTTTGCTATAATACAATTTGCATACCTATTGCGGCAGGGCTTTTATATGCCTTTGGCGGTCCGCTTTTAAACCCTATGCTTGGCGGACTTGCAATGTCGTTTAGCTCGGTCTTTGTTGTGGGTAATGCATTAAGACTGCGAGGTAAAAAGCTATGAGCGAATGCTGTATAAAAACCAAGCACCGTGATAAAAAAGAATATAAAGCGCTTATAAACCGCCTCAACCGTATTGAGGGTCAGGTGCGTGGGGTTAAAAATATGCTGGAAAACGATGCGTATTGCATTGATATTCTGACGCAGGTATCCGCAATAAATGCGGCGCTTAACGCTTTTAATAAAGAACTTTTGTCAAACCATATTCATACTTGTGTAGTTAACGATATTAAAAACGGTAATGACAGCACGGTTGATGAGCTGTGTGATACTTTGCAAAAATTAATGAAATGAGGTAAAAATTATGTTATTTAAAATTTCTGTTCCCGATATGCATTGCAGTCATTGTGTTGCAAGAATTGACAACGCTTTAAACGAGGCTGCAATCAAGCATCAAATTGATCTTTCACAAAAAACTGTTACAATTGACGGTTGCGAGCACTGCCTTAAAACCGCTTTAACTGAAATTGAAGATTTAGGGTTTACACCCGAAAAAATATAAAAAAAGCAGACCGAAAGGTCTGCTTTTAAATTTTGTTATTTAGTACCGAAAATACGGTCACCTGCATCACCAAGACCGGGAAGAATATAGCAATGGTCGTTAAGGCAGTCATCAAGACCTGCGCAGTAAACCGGTACGTCGGGGTGTGCGGTTGTGAAGGCTTCAAGACCTTCGGGTGCGGCAATTATGCAAAGGAATTTAATGCGCTTGGGGTTAAATTCCTTAATGCGTGAAACGGCATCAATTGCGCTGCCGCCTGTTGCAAGCATTGGGTCAAGCACAAAAACGTCGCGTTCATCAAGGTCGGCGGGTAATTTGCAATAATAATCAATCGGCTTGTGGGTTTCGGGGTCACGGTACATACCGATATGTCCTACCTTTGCGGCAGGGATAAGGGTTAAAAGACCGTCAACCATACCAAGACCCGCACGAAGTATCGGCACGAAAGCCATTTTTCTGCCCGCAAGCTTTTTGGTTGTTGCAGTCATCAATGGGGTTTCGGTTTTTACTTCTTTAAGGGGCAAATCGCGGGTTGATTCATAACACATAAGCATTGCGATTTCGTTTATAAGCTCGCGGAATTGCTTTGTGCCGGTGCGCTTGTCACGCAAAATGGAAAGTTTGTGCTGAATAAGGGGATGGTCCATTACAAAAACGTTTTCTTTCATTTTGAATTCCTCACTTATTTTCAATTTCTGAAATTTTATCAATTCTTTTTTGGTGGCGGCCACCTTCAAATTCGGTGTTTACAAAAAGGTCAACAAGCTCTAACGCGGTGCCGATGCCAACCACCCTGCCGCCAAGACATAAAACGTTTGAATTGTTATGAAGGCGGGTATATTTTGCCGAAAAATGCTCGCTTACTGCGGCGGCGCGAATGCCCTTATGCTTGTTTGCGGCAATTGACATACCAATGCCGGTACCGCACACCAAAATACCAAGTTCGCAGTCATTTTGTTGTATGCTTTGGCAAACCTTTGCGGCAATGTCGGGATAATCAACCGATGTGTTTTCATAAATTCCAAAGTCCTGCACGTCAAAGCCGTTTTGTTTTAAATAGTCCAAAATGGCGTTTTTGTGTTCAAACCCGCCGTGGTCACAGCCTAAAGCAATTTTCATAAAGCGTTATTCTCCTTTTTCATTTTAAGCTCGCGTTCTGCCTGGGGAAGTCGCAGGTAAAAGGGTAAAAGCTCATTTGGTGACAACGTGTTGCCACTTTCAAAGCTTTCAAGCGCGGCATAACCCACACCGACAGCATTTTGAAATTCGCGTGACGGATGGGCTTTTTTAACCTTTTCAATACCATTTGCGGCTTTATAAAAAATTTCCGCCCCGTCACCCACAATTATAACACACTTATCTTGATTTTGCGACAAATTTTTAATTTCTTCCAAAAGCTCATCACACATTAATGCGCGGTCTTCACAAAGGCGGGTAATTTTGCCGTCTGTAATATCAAAAATCGCGTTGTAAAGCTGATTGCATCTGGCATCCATAACGGCACATACAATACAGTCAGTATCTGAGTAATTTTGTGTCATTGCATAAAGGGTTGAAACTGCCGCGCAAGGAAGCTTTTTTGCCGCCGCAAGACCTTTGACGGCGCTTATACCGATTCTAACCCCTGTAAATGAGCCCGGACCGTTTGAAATGGCAAAGCCTTCAATTTCGTTTATGTTTAATTTTGCCGATTTTAATAAATTTTCAATCATCGGCATAAGTGTTTGCGAATGTGTAAGCTTAACGTTTACAAATGCACTTGCCACAAGCTTTTTACCGTCTAAAATTGCGGCGCTTGCGGGCGTTGCCGAACATTCAACTGCTAAAATTTTCAAATTCATTCACCTTTTTGTCTGATTATAATCTCACGCGTATCATCATCAATTTTATTGATTTCAACATAGATGGTATCATCCGGAAGGGCGGCTTCAATATTTTCGCTCCATTCCGCCGCGATAACACCGCCTTCATCAATATAATCGAAAAAGCCGGTGGAATAAAGGTCTTCCCAGCCGCTTATGCGGTACATATCAAAGTGATAAAGCGGAATTCTGCCGCTTGGGTATTCGTTTATAAGGGCAAAGGTAGGGGACGTCACGGTATCAAAAGAGCCAAGTCCTTTTGCTAAACCGCGGGTAAAGCAGGTTTTACCCATACCAAGACCGCCGCGGTAGGCAATAACACAGCCGCTGTTTATTGTTTCGCCCAGCTTTTTGCCGATTTCTTCGGTTTCGTTGGGACTTTTTGATATAAATTTTTGCATAAATATATCCTTTAAATTAATGTTTCAAAACATTATAACATATTTTTTATATTTATGAAAGTGTTACTTGAATATTTGTTGAAAATAAAATATAATAAATTAAGAATAACATTGAAAGGAATATTTTTTTGCGACATATATTTGCTAAATTTGCGGATTTTGTGCGCGAATCTGACAAGATATTGCTGACACTTTTGTTGTTAGCGGCGGGTTATGGCTGTGTTGCGGTTTTTTCGGCAACACATTATATGGAAAGTCTTCGCCCGTTTATAGTACATAGCTTTTGTCTTGTGGCAGGCTTTGGTGTGATTTTTGTCGTTTCGCTTTTTGAATATGACCGTTATACAAAATTCTGGCCGCTTTTTGCGGTGGTGGGGCTTATACCCGTAATACTGACCTTTTTCATTGGCTTTGCGCCTGAAGGTACTGACGATAAGGCCTGGCTTGATTTGGGCTTTACCACCTTTCAGCCGTCCGAGCTTTTGAAAATCTGCTTTGTTATAACCTTTGCAACCCATCTTGCAAAGGCGGGTAAGAATATAAATAAAATCAAAACCCTTATACCGCTTTGTATTCACGGTGCAATTCCTGTTGTGTTAATACATTTTCAGGGTGACGATGGTACAGCACTCGTCTTTGCAGTTATGTTTATTGTAATGCTGTGGTCGGCAGGTGTTTCGTGGAAATACTTTGTCGGCGCGTTTTCGGCACTTTTGGTGTCTTCACCAATTATTTACTTCTTTATTATGAATGACACTCACCGTGAACGTCTTAAAAATATGTTCGATATAGATGCTGATATAAAGGGTGTTGGTTGGCAGCAATACCGTGGCAGACAAGCCCTTGCAAACGGTGGATTTTTTGGACAGGGTTATTTAAACGGTGACCTTACCCAAATCGGTAAAAGCGGTGTGCCCGAAGGTCATAACGACTTTATTTTTGTAACCATTGGTGAAGAATTGGGCTTTTTCGGTTGCCTTGCGGTAATTATCGTTCTTGGTGCAATTTGCATAAGGTGCTTGCAGGTTGCAAAGCTTTCCACAAAAAATGAAGGAAAATATATGTGCGTTGGCATTTTTGGAATGCTTTTTGCACAGGTGGTTATCAACATTGGTATGTGTACTTCAATTACCCCCGTAATCGGTGTAACCTTGCCGTTTTTCAGCGCGGGTGGCACGTCACTTTTGTGTCTGTTTTTGGGCATGGCACTTGTGCACAACGTTTATATGAACCGCAATTCACGAACTCTTCACATAAGGGGATAAATTTTAAGCCTTTCGCTTTTGCGAAAGGCTTTTTTATTTTATGGTATTTTTGCAGCAGTGGTGCGGATATAATCGGCCTTAAAGCTTTTATAAAAATGTCGACTGGGGTAAAGGGTTTCGCCGTTTGTAAGAATGATATATTTGCTGCAAAAGCGCGTAATATAATCTGTATTCACAACAAAAGCGCGGTTAACTTTTAAAAAGCGTTCTTCGGGTAATACGCTGAACACACGCGCCATTGTTTTGTTACATTCTACTGTGTCATTTTTAAGGTGTATGTGACAATGCTTATTATCAGCTTCAAGATAAAAAATGTTATCGGTATCAATGCAAACGGTTTCACGTCCGCTGTTTATTAAAAGCGGAGAATATTGGCCGATTAAAAAGCTTTCCATAACTTCAAAAAGCGAACTTTCACAGAATGGTGTTTTTAAAAAGTTAATAGCATTTATTTTAAAAGCATCAACCGCACGATAACAGTCAGCTGCAAAAACTATTACAGGCGTTTTTGCATTGCTTTTATAAAGCTTCTTTGCGGTGTTGATACCACATTCTGTATTAAATGAAATAAAAATTAAAACATATTCGTTTTCAGAATTTAAAAGGCCATACCCATTTTCAAAAATATCAACAACAAAATCAAGCCTTTTGCGGCTGGCAAAGCTATAAAGCATTTGCTTTAACGTGTCAGATTCTGAAAAATTATTATTATAGATAGCAATTCGCATTTTAGAAGATCCTTAAATTTGTATTTGCAGTATTTCGTGTAGAAATACTGCTTTTTTGTTCCATTATTATATACCAAAAGACAAAAAATGTCAAATAAATACCCATAAAAAGTGACAAAAAAGTCGTTTTACTCTCAAAAAACGACTTTTTGCTCAGTTTTTCAACAAATAAATTGACATTTGGATAAAATTTAACCCAAGCATTTGAAATTGAAAAAATTTGTAAAGAAAGTAAATTTTTGTGTTACAAATCGGCATTAGATTTCTTTCTATTTTAATGTAAGGGTTGGTTTTATGCAAAATTATTTATTGAAGCCGTTGATTAAAAAATTCAAAAATCAGGATATGGCCGCGTTTGTTTTAGTGTTTGAAGAGTTTAAAAAGCTTATAACCTTTTATGGATATAAGCTTCGTTCTGAGGATGCCACGTCGGAATTGACCTTGTTTTTAATAGAGCTGCTTTACGATATTGAACTTGAAAAATTTTCAGATAATGACAGTGATGAGCTTCATCGGTATATTGCAGTATCTATAAAAAACAAATATATTGCGCTTTCAATTGCAAGGTCAAAAAAACCCGATATTGTGAATGAGTTTTGTGATGAGCACTTAATGTGTCACGATGAAAACGAAAATTATTTTTCGTTTATCAATGGTGTAGGTTGCCTTAACGAAGTGCAAAAATTGGTTTTAATTTATCATTTTGTGCATGGCTACAGTATTGCGGAAATTGCCGCAAGGCTTAAAATTTCACGGCAAAGTACAAACCGAATAAAAAATCGGGCGTTAGCGATTTTGAAGGAGGCGCTTATAAACGATGAAGCTTTCTTTTTGTGATATAAGAATATTCCGCGTGCGAAAGCATTGGGATGATATTAAATCGCAGTCGGGCGCATTTTTAATTTTTGAAAACGCGGTCGAAGCGGCAAAGAAATCCGGGCAAAACGTTTATGATGATAAAAAACAATGTGTCTGGAATTATAAGGAGGAAATGAAAAATGGCAAATTATAAAAACCCCGTTCTAAAAAGGGGCGGGCATAAGGTGACAAGCCCTTTCGGTATGCGTACCATTTGGGGCAAACAGCAAATGCATAACGGTATTGATTTAGTTGGCGAAGGGTCAACCCTTGATTACATAATTGCTTTTGCAGACGGTGTGGTTAAAATTTCAAAATATTCCGTCAGCGCGGGTGAATACGTGCAGATAGACCACGGCGATGGTAATTACACACGTTATTTACATATGAAAAAAGGAAGCCGCACCGTTAAAGCAGGGGACAAGGTGGTTAAGGGACAGGTTCTTGGGTTTATGGGGGCTACAGGTAACGTTACCGGCGCGCATCTTCATTTTGATGTGAACGTTGGTGGTTGTTACGTTGACCCTGCACCTTATCTTGAAGGTAGTAAGGTTTTTGAAGGCGAAAAGCCGAACAAAATTAAAGAATGGCAGCTTGCCGCCATTGCAGACGGGTTTAAGTTCCCGAACTTCGGTGCTGACGGAAGATGGGGCGGCGAATGTCTTGCGGTTGCCAGAAAGGCGGTTTGCAAAAAGCGCGCCACATATAAGTATAAAAACCTTACGAAAATCGTTCAGCTTGCGGTAGGTGTTACGGTTGACGGAAAGTTTGGTAACGACACCCGCGCGGCTGTAATTAATTGGCAGAAGCTTGTGGGTCTTAATGCTGACGGCTGTGTCGGACCTGATAGCTGGCAAAAATTATTAGGAGTGAAATAAAAATGAAGAAATTTTTTGAATGGTTTAAAAAACAGAAGAAAGCAATTAAATGGACAAAGGCTGCAGGTGTACGCGCTGTTAAAACTTTCGCGCAGACCGCGGCATCGTTAGTTACTGTCGGCGCGCTGATAAGCGAAATAAACTGGACAATGGTTTTGTCGGCATCAGCTGTTGCGTTTATCTATTCGGTTTTGACATCCCTTGCAGGTCTTCCTGAAATTAAATAATGTTTTAATGATGACACTTTCACCTTTGTTGTGTAAAGTGTCTTTTTTATTGCGTGTTTTATAGTATTGTAAATATATTAATTTAATATGTAACAATTCATTATATATTAAAATGACAAGATATTTCAAAAGTATTCGGTTTGAAAATATTAAAATTTTGCTATTTATAACAAAATTTTGCCGTGTTTTTTTGGAAATCTTGTAATTTCTGTGAATTGATGATAAAGTGTGTATGTGATTTTTTATCCGCTTTTGTGGGGAGTGGATAACACAAATAATTATAGGAGATGGTTTTTTTGAAAAAAGCACTATCAATTATCTTGACAGTTGCATTGATGTTAACCGTTTTGCCGCTTGGTCTGTTCGGTTTAACAGCATCTGCTGCCGAGACTCCCATTGTTGCCGGTTATGAAAAAATAACTCTTTCCGGCAAGGATTATTATGTAGAAAAGGATGGCAAGTATAACGCACGCGATACTTTAGTTGCGTTAACCTCTGGACTTAATGCGGCAGAATTCCCCGCATTAGATATGTCTGCTTCTGCTTGGCAGATTCAGATTGCCAGATGGAACTCTAAGTATGTAGACGGTTATTCATATTATAATGGTTCCGTATCAGGCGGTCATCCTAATGGTTTACCCTCCATTGGTCCTACAGCAACAAGCGTAGATGGTTGGTATACTAAATATTATGGCAACTGCGTTATTTTACGCGAGGATGGCATTTATCCTTCACCTTGGCTTAATGGTGAAACCTCTGCAAATACAACAGCTTTTGTTGACGTGGATTTCGTAGCACCTAAAGCAGGTAAGGTTGTCCTTTACGATTTGCTTGGTTCTGTTCAGACCCCCGGCAAGGATGCTGATCCTTTCTGGTGTTGGAATGGCACAACCAACAAGGTAGAAGTAACTATCTTGAAAAACGGCACACAAATTTGGCCTGCCGAAGGTGAAGAAGTTGACAACGTTATTTCATCTTATGATGACACCGTTGCTTTCCCCGATTTGGGCGCAATCGAAGTTGCCGCTGCTGATCGCTTGACTGTCAGATTCTATGAATTGGGTCAGGTTGATAACGCTGGCCGCGACGTTGTTAAGAGCGACCTTGAAGTAGCTTATCTTTATGAATTCCCCGCTGAAGAAGCTGAAGTTATCACTGTTGGCGGCAACCAGTATGCTGTTAACGCTAATGAAAACTTCGTTCTTCGCGATCAGTTTGGTGTTATATCAGATGGCGTGGAATTAGAAAGCAATGTTGATTTTTCAAACATCAACTGGAATATGGCTTTCAGATTCACCAATAACGTTGCTTATGGTAGAGACCCTTGGAATAATGAGTTAGCATATAAATATGCTGCTGTTTTCCATAATGGTAGCAATGTTTCATCATCTGATTTAAAGGGTATCCAGGTTAACAGCTACCTTGCTGAAAATAACTGGTCAAACAGCTTTGCTAATGCTTCTGTTACTTTTGTAGATGCTGACAAGGTTTATGTTTCTACTTCTGTTCCTGGCGACATGTTAGCTGATGGTGGTATTGCTCCTTCAACTTATGGCACTTCAATGAAGCTTGCATTTACCGCATATCGTGACGGTAAAGTAGTTCTTTATGATAAAACCGGCAAGTTTACCGGTGTAGGTGCAACATATACAGGACCTTACTGGGCTAACCAAAGCCAAACTGATGAAATCTATGTAACAATTGAAATTTACAAGAATGAAGAGCTTCTTTGGCCTTTGAACGGCGAAAGCAATAAGATTTGTTACACAAACGGTACCATTCAATTCCCCGATCTCGGTGAGCTTTATGTTAAAGCAGGCGATGAAATCAGCATTAGATTCTTCTCTAATCCTGAAAAGCCCTCTGCTTCTGCCGGCTTGTTCTGTAGCCCTGCAATTGCTTATGCAATTCCCGAAAAAGCACCCGAAGGTACTGAAACTCTTACAATCGACGGTGTAAATTATCCTGTTTACAGTGATAAGGTTTATACCCTTTATGATTCTGTTATTGCTGCTACTGAAGGCTTGACCGCAGGCACAGAATACACTGAATCTGACGATGAGTACAAGAACAAGACCTACATTGGTCCTGACGTTTCTTTCGAAAACACCGCTTGGGGCGCAACCGCTGCCAGCTGGGTTGGTGGTACACCTAAATACATTCAGACCGATAGCAGATACACTCAGGTTGCTTTCTATCCCACTGTTCCTGCATTCGGCGCACGTTCTATCTCTATTTTCAGAGATAAGCTCTTTGTTAACCCCTCACACGGTTGGTATGCTGATACAACCGAAGTGCCGATAAACATAAACTTTACCGCAACAGAAGACGGTAAGGTAATTCTCTTCGATACTGAGGGCAAGGTTTATGCACCTGCTGAAAATGATTTCCCGCCCTTCTGGAACTGGGTTAAAAATAATGCTCAGACTTCATTCACTATTTTGAAGAACGGCACCGTTATCTGGCCCTTGAACGGCGAAGATAATACCATTGAAGCTGCCGGTGAAGAAATTGCATTCCCGAATCTCGGCGCAATTGCTGTTAAAGCAGGCGACGTTATTACCGTTGCAGTTTCCGGTAACAAGGAGCGTGCAGGTATTTACATCAACCCCGCAATTGCTTACGTTTATGAAAAGGCTTCTATGGAAACTATTGCTGCCAACGGTAAGATCTATGACGTTTCTGCTGAAAACATCTATGATGCATACAACGGCTTTAACGCGCTTACCAGCGGTATGGAATTAGAATCTGAAGTTTCATTTGCTGACAGCAACTGGGCAATGGCATATAAGTATTATGATGCAAAGGGTTATGGTGTTGGTGTTTATAACAACAATGTAAAACTCACATATAAGTATCGTGTACCTTACTATCATACCAACGGTTCAACATCTGACTTGGTTGGTATTCAAGTAAATGGCGGTGATCCTGCTTTTAATACATGGTCTAACTGCTTGTTCACTTCTGCTGTTACCTACATTCCTGACGGTGAAAAGCTTTATGTTTCACCCACTATGGCAAGTGTAGACCAATCTATGACCTATCAGACCTTTGAACAGGCAATTAAGCTTACATACACTGCTGACAAGGCAGGCAACGTTGTTCTTTACGATACCACCGGTAAGTTTGACGGTAACGCTGCAATTGCTCCTTACTGGGCAAATGAATCGGAAAATGCTCAGATCAGCATTAAGATTTACAAGAATGATACAGTTATCTGGCCTGCAGAAGGCGAAACTGCTGTAATCACTAAGGATAATAAGGAAATCGCATTCCCGAACCTTGGCGAAATCGCTGTTGTAGAAGGCGACACACTTTCTATCGAATTCAGCGGTAACGGCGCTGCTCCTACTGTTCGTGCAGGTGTATTCTGCAACCCCAGCGTTGCTTACTTCCACGAACACACTTATTCAGACGCTCATGATGAATTATGTAATGTCTGCGGTGCAGCTCGTGTTGCTCCCGGTCATACCTATGATGCAGATTGTTCAGAAGAATGTAACGTTTGCGGTGCTGTTCGCGAAGCAGCACACACCTATGATGATTGCGCTGACGTTGATTGTAACGTTTGCGGCGCAGTTCGCGTTGCTCCCGGTCATACTGTTTGGTCTGACTGTGACGTAGATTGTGACGTTTGCGGTGCTGCTGTTGAAGCTACTGTTGAACATAATTATAACCCGCTTTGCTCAAGATATTGCTATGACTGCTTCTTTGAACGTGACCCCGCACACGAATTCGACAATGATTGTGATGAATATTGCAAACACTGTGGTAACTGGATACGTGAAACTGATCATGTTTATGACAATGACTGTGATGCAGTATGTAACATTTGCGATGCAGAACGTGAAGCTCCCCATAACTATGATGCAGAATGTGATGCAGAATGTAATGACTGCGGCGCAATACGCGAAGCAGTAGATCATGCTTACACTAAGAATTGCTATCTCTGCGATTATTGTGGTGCTTTGAATGAAAACCCGACTCACGTTGACGAAAATGCTGACAGCATTTGCGACATTTGTGAAGAAGTTCTTGAAACCGAATGTGTAGAACACACCTATGGCGATGCAGTTGTAACACCCGCTAAGCCCGACGTTGCAGGTTCAAAGGTTTACACCTGTACCGTTTGCGGTGACGTTAAGACAGAAGCTATTGAAGCAATCAGACTTCCTAACTTCAAAAATGCAGCTCTTGAGCTTAAG
>JAZNOE010000019.1:0-67312 GCA_045580625.1 Acutalibacteraceae bacterium
ATAATCTGTAATTTAATTGATATTACCCGTAGGGGCGATTCACGAATCGCCCGTTGCGATTAACTATTATTTTCGGACAATTCGTGAATTGTCCCTACGATGTGCCGCCAATTAAACAGAGCGATAAACTATAATTTGAAAAATAAAAACACGGTAGAAAAACTACCGTGTTAAATCATTTCTTATTTTTTTTATATGCCAAATAATCTTCTAAAATTATTACCGCTGCAACGGCATCGACAACGTTTTTGCGTTTTTTACCGCGTGTGTCGGTAAAATTAAGGGCTGTATGTGCAGAAACAGTTGTGCATCGCTCATCCCACATAACAACAGGCAGGGAAGTGACTTCTTTAATTTTTTCACCAATTTCAGTACATTCTTCTGCACGCCAGCCGAGTGTTCCGTCCATATTTTTAGGAAGACCCACAACAATTTCTTCGGCATCTAGTTCTTTTGCTATTTCGGCAATTTTGGCTATTAATTTTTCGGTGTTATATTCATTTATAACCGTTTTTGGAAAAGCAAAGCCTTCGCTTTTGTCAGAAACCGCAATACCAGTGCGGGCTTTACCTAAATCAACTGACATTATAATCATTTTGCATTATCCTTTTCTTTAAAAGCAGATATTCTGCTGCTTTGGCGCAAAAGCTCGTCGGGAAGATGAGAAAAATCGTTTACAAGCTTTACTTTAACGTTTTGTTCATCATCAACTTCAAAAAGGCAAACGGCCGTGTTATCAAGCCAAGATGTATCCTTAAGTCTGCTAATATCGTTATATATAAGTCTACATAAAAGACAACGCATAATACCTCCATGAGATGCGCAAGCAATGGTCTGTCCTTTATGCTTTTTTGCCAGATCAAAAAAGACTTTTTCAATTCTTTTATAAGCATCACGCATTTTTTCGCCGCCTTCGGGGTCAAAATCCTGCGGATGGTTAAACCATTTATCACTTAAATCGGGAAGCTTGGCAAGCGTTTCTTCCAAAGGCCTGCCTTCGACAATACCGCCATCAAGCTCAATGATACCGTCAAAATCCTCTAACTCAATATCACGATTGCCTTTAATTGCAAGTGCGGTCTTTTTTGCGCGAATAAGCGGGCTTGTGTAAATTTTATCGATATGAATGTCTTTAAAGCGTTCGGTTAGCTTTTCAAGCTGTTTTTCGCCAAGGTCAGTAATATCAAGGTCGGTTGTACCTTGAAAAATTCGGTCAAGATTTCCCAAAGCTTCACAATGACGAACAAAGTATATTTTTGTCATTTTAATCACCGAAAGGCATTATAACACTTTAAAACAATAAAAACAAGTCAAATAATAATTTCGTTTTCGCTTTTTCCTGTTTTGAAAAAGTCATTAAGGTTTTTGACGGTTGTTTGGGCGATTGCAGATAAGGCTTCTTTGGTTAAAAATGCCTGATGAGATGTGACAATAACGTTTGGCATTGAAATTAAACTGCTTAAAGTGTCATCTTGGATTATCTCATCCGAAAAATCCTCAAAAAACAGGTCGGTTTCTTCTTCATAAACGTCAAGTCCTGCCGCACCTATTTGTCCGTTTTTAAGGCCTGAAATAAGTGCTTGAGTATCAACAAGCTTGCCACGTGAAGTGTTAATAATATATGCGCCCTTTTTCATTTTTGAAATTGAAGCGTCATTAATTAAATATTTGTTTTCTTGTGTAAGGGGACAGTGAAGCGAAATAATATCAGACTGAGACAAAAGATTTTCAAGACTTTCATATTTGCCGCAAAATTCACGGTTTTCTTGTGGGTCATAACCGATTATATTCATACCAAATCCATTACAAATATCTGCAAAAACACGACCAATTTTACCTGTGCCGATAATTCCAACTGTTTTATCCTTTAAATCAAAGCCTGTTAGTGAATCAAGCGAAAAATTATGGTCGCGCGTGCGGATATATGCTCTGTGAAGCTTTCTGTTAAGCATTAAAATCATACCCATTGTGTGTTCGGCAACGGCGTAAGGGGAATAGGCAGGTACACGCACAACCTTAATTCTGTTGCGGGCAAATTTTAAGTCAACGTTGTTATAACCTGCGCACCTAAGTGCAATAATTTTTACTCCGTAATTTTCAAGCTTTTCAATAACGCGTCGGCTTATATTATCGTTTACAAAAACACATACTGCATCACAGCAAGCCGCCATTGAAACAGTATCTTCATTTAATTTATTTTCAAAAAAACGAAAGTTCAGCTCATCACCTGAATATTTTTGAAAGCTTTCGCGGTCATAGCTTTTTGTGTCAAAAAAGGCTATTGTTTTCAAAAAATCACCTCAACAACGTAATATTTAATATTTTTATCAAAAAAATTGTTGATATACACTATTGTAAATTTTTTTGAAAGTTGTATAATTATTTCAAAGAATTCTACTATAAAGGAATGATGATCATGAAAAAATATCTTAACCGGCTATTTATTGATGGGCTTTCCGGCATGGCATACGGTTTGTTTTCAACACTTATTATCGGTACAATTATTTGTCAAATTGCGAATATTATCGGTGATAATGTTGTGGGTACATACTTAAATGCTATGGGAAGTGTCGCTAAAACCTTGACAGGTGCCGGCATTGGTGTAGGCGTTGCTTGCAAATTGAAGGCATCACCTTTAACAACCGTTGCTGCTGCTGTTGCTGGTATGGTTGGTGCATTTCCGATGCTTGGTAAGGAAGCCTTTGCACTTGGTGCCCCCGGTGAGCCTTTAGGCGCATTTATTGCAGCTTATGTTGCAATCGAAATCGGTTATTTAGTTTCCGGAAAAACAAAGGTTGATATTATTGTTACCCCTGTTTGCTGTATTTTACTTGGCTCTATGGCAGGTTATTTCGTCGGTCCCTACATTTCAACCTTTATGAAATGGGTTGGTCAGCTTGTAAACGTTAATGTAGAGCAAAGCCCGATTATAGGCGGTATTATAGTTTCTGTTATAATGGGTATTTTACTTACGTTACCGATTTCTTCAGCCGCTGTTGGTATTTCAATGGGACTTTCGGGTCTTGCGGCTGGTGCGGCTACAATTGGTTGCTGTTGTAATATGGTCGGTTTTGCAGTTATCAGCTACCGTGAAAATAAATTCGGTGGTTTAATCGCTCAGGGCATTGGCACATCTATGATTCAAATGCCCAATATTGTTCGGCATCCTTTAATTTGGTTGCCGTCCATAATTTCAAGCGCTATTTTAGGTCCTGTGGCTTCAGCACTTTTAAAAATGGTTAGTGACCCAATCGGTTCTGGTATGGGTTCGGCAGGTCTTGTCGGCCAATTTTCGGCTTATACCACAATGGTTGCTGCAGGTACATCACCTGTTGTTGCTATGCTTGAAATTGTGCTTATGCACTTTGTTTTACCTGCGGCTTTATGCCTTGCAATTGCCGAGGCTATGCGCAAGCTTGGCTGGATAAAATCAGGCGATTTAAAGCTGGTGTCAGCAAATGCGTAAAAGTGAAAGAACAGTTGAGGCCGTAAACCGCCTTGAAAAGTTGTATCCCGATGCAATTTGCTCTTTAGAATACAGCGATGCATTTCAGTTGCTTGTTGCAACACGCCTTTCGGCACAGTGCACAGATAAGCGTGTTAATATGGTAACACCCGATTTGTTTAAGGAGTTTCCAACAGCTGAAAAAATGGCAGAAGCTGACCTTTCACGCGTAGAACAGCTTATTAAAACCTGTGGTCTTTATAAAACAAAGGCTAAGGATTTAATAAAACTTAGTCAGCAGATAAGGGATGATTTCGGCGGTAATGTGCCCGACACAATTGAAAAGCTTACAACCCTTTCGGGTGTTGGCCGCAAGACTGCAAATTTGGTTGTGGGTGACATTTATAAAAAGCCTGCCGTTGTGTGTGACACACATTTTATAAGGCTTTGTAACCGTTTGGGACTTGTTGACAGTGATAATCCGCTTGTTGTCGAAAAGGCAATGCGAAAGCTTTTACCACCCGATAAATCCAATGATTTTTGCCACCGCAGTGTGCTTTTCGGCAGGGATGTCTGCACTGCGCGTACTGCAAAATGTGATGAGTGTGTTCTTGCTGATATTTGCCCTAAAAAGATAAAGAAATAATATTTTGGTGAACGTTTTGATTGATAATTTTAAAAAATGTTGCTTTTCGGGGTACAGACCGTCAAAATTTCCGTTTGTGCTTAAAAGTAATAATGCTGATTATGAGGTTATGCTTCGCAATTTGACCACAACGATTTCGGCTTTGATTGATGATGACTGCCGTGTTTTTTATACCGGTATGGCTTCGGGCTTTGATATTATAGCCGCTGAAACAGTTCTAAAATTTAAACAACAGCAAAATGACATAAAGCTTATAGCAGTAGTACCGTTTGAAGAACAGGAAAAATCCTATTCTAATGATTGGAAAACCCGTTATGAAACGGTTTTAAGCGCTTGCGATGAGGTGGTTGTAATGTCAAAGGAATACCACGCAGGGTGTTATCAAAACCGTAATAAATATATGGTTGATAACAGCGATTACGTTGTAACCTGGTATGATGGAAAGCTTGGAGGCACACGAAATACCCTTAATTATGCCCAAAAGAAAAAACGTTATATTGTAAACGTTAACACCGAATACTTTAAAGAATTTAACAATTTGCAGGAAAAAATTGATATCTGAATTTATAAACCGCCGTTTTCGGCGGTTTTTTGTTGTTATATATTAATTATTTAATGCATAAATATTGACAAGAAAAATGTTTTTGAGTATAATTGTATACAGAAAAACAAGGAGTGAGAGATTTGCTGGAACTTTCTAACAAGACAAATTTACTTGAACAAAAAATATATAAATATGAGCTTCAGGATGTTGCTGACCCGAATTTATACCGTGATATTTATTCTTATGATTCGGTACCGAAGGTTGCATTTAACCACCGCCGCGTGCCTATGGGAATGCCTGAAGAAATCTGGATAACCGATACGTCCCTACGTGACGGTCAGCAATCGGTTGAGCCTTATACTGTTAAGCAGATTGTTGATTTATATAAGCTTATGTCAAAGCTTGGCGGTCCTTACGGTATTATTCGCCAAACTGAGTTTTTTGTTTACAGCAAAAAGGACAGGGAAGCTTTAGAAAAGTGTCAGGAATTAGGGCTTAAATTCCCCGAAATTACAACCTGGATTCGCGCCAGTAAGGAAGACTTTAAGCTTGTAAAGGATTTGGGTATTCGTGAAACGGGTATTCTGGTTTCCTGCAGTGACTATCACATTTTTAAAAAGCTTAAAAAGTCACGAAAAGAAGTTCTTGATATGTATCTTGCCGCAGTAGCTGAAGCCTTTGAAGCGGGTGTTATGCCGCGATGTCATCTTGAAGATATTACCCGTGCCGATTTTTATGGCTTTGTTGTGCCTTTTGTTAACGAGCTTATGAAAATGTCGCAGGATGCAGGCATTCCGGTTAAAATACGCGCTTGTGACACAATGGGTTATGGTGTACCTTATCCTGAAGTGGCATTGCCGCGAAGTGTTCCGGGTATCATTTACGGTCTTCAGCATTATTCTGACGTTCCTTCTGAAATGCTTGAATGGCACGGTCATAATGACTTTTATAAAGCTGTTACAAATGCTTCCACTGCTTGGCTTTACGGTGCGTGTGCAGTTAACTGCTCGCTTTTGGGTATAGGGGAGAGAACAGGTAATATTCCGCTTGAAGCAATGATAATGGAATATGCTTCTCTTCGTGGCTCACTTGACGGTATGGACACAACCGCTATTACCGAAATTGCTGAGTATTTTAAGAATGAAATGAATTATGATATTCCCCCGATGACACCGTTTGCAGGCCGTAACTTTAACGTTACACGTGCAGGTATACACGCTGACGGTCTTTTAAAGGATCAGGAAATTTACAATATTTTTGACACCGAAAAGATTTTAAACCGTCCTGCAACCGTTACTATAAGTAAAACAAGCGGTCTTGCTGGTATTGCTTATTGGATTAATACCAATTATCACTTATCGGGCGATGATGCACTTGATAAAAAAGACCCGCTTATTATTAAGCTTAAGGAATGGGTCGATGCGGAATATGAAGACGGCCGTCAGACGGCGCTTTCTAATTTCGAGCTTGAAAGTAAAATTGAAGAATTGTCAAACGGCAAATTTAAAAGACTGTAAGGGGTATGGTTTATGGATCATAAAACTGTTTCTTTGGCGGATCAGGTGTTTGAACACCTTGAAACTGACATTTTAAGCGGCAAATATCAGCGTGGTGACGTTTTAACCGAAAATCGCCTTTGTGAAATTTTGGGTGTAAGCCGCACACCCATACGTGAAGCACTTCGCCGTCTTCAGCAGGAGCATTTGATTGTTGAAACAGGTAAGGGCTCGCTGGTGCTTGGTATCAGCGAGGAAGACCTTCGTGATATTTACATCATTCGTGAACAGTTAGAAGGCTTGGCTGCAAAAATGGCGGCCGAGACTGCTGATGAAGATTCAGTAAACGAGCTTAAATCTGCTTTAGAGCTCCAGGAATTTTATCTTGCAAAGCAAAACAGCGACCAGATTCGTTTAATGGATAATCGTTTTCACGAAATACTTTATAAAATCAGCGGTAGTCACGTGTTTTATAACACTCTTTTACCGCTTCACAAGAAGGTGCAGAAATATCGCAAGGTTTCACTTCAAAGTCAGTCACGTGCGAATGAGTCTGTGGCTGAACACCGTGAGATTTTAAATGCGATAATTAACCACGATGCCGAAGCTGCAGCGCGCTTTACTGCACAACACGTTAGAAATGCTTACAACCACATAGCAGGAAAGGACTGATAAAAATGGGTTTAACAATAGCACAGAAGATTATTAAAGCCCATATGATAAGCGGTGATATGACCGTCGGCAGTGAGGTTGCATTAAAAATCGACCAGACCTTGACACAGGATGCTACCGGCACAATGGCTTATCTTGAATTTGAAACAATGGGTCTTAAAAGGGTAAAGACAGAACGCAGTGTAGCATATATTGACCATAACACATTGCAGTCGGGCTTTGAAAATGCTGATGACCATCGATATATTCAGTCGGTATGCAAAAAGCACGGCATTTATTTCTCGCGTCCCGGTAATGGTATTTGTCACCAGGTTCATCTTGAACGCTTTGGTAAGCCCGGTAAAACCCTTATCGGCTCTGACAGTCACACACCCACGGGCGGCGGTATAGGTATGCTTGCAATGGGTGCGGGCGGCCTTGACGTTGCGGTTGCAATGGGCGGCGGCGCTTATTACATAACAATGCCTAAAATGTATAAGGTTAATCTTACGGGTAAATTAAATCCTTTTGTCACCGCAAAGGATATAAGCCTTGAAATTTTACGCATTTTGTCTGTTAAAGGCGGTGTGGGTGCTATTATTGAATGGGGCGGCGAAGGTATTAAATATCTTTCTGTTCCTGAACGTGCAACTATAACAAATATGGGTACCGAGCTTGGCGCTACAACTTCAATTTTCCCGTCAGACGAGGTTACCAAAGCCTTTTTAGAGGCCGAAGGCAGGGGAGAAGATTACACCCCTCTTGCAAGCGACCCTGATGCAGTTTATGATAAGATTATTGACATAAACTTAAACGAATTAAAGCCGTTAATTGCTTGTCCTCACAGTCCTGATAACATTGTGACTGTTGAATCACTTAAGGGCACCAAGGTCGACCAGGTTTGCATCGGCTCTTGCACAAACTCTTCACTTTTAGACATGTTAAAGGTTGCTGCCCTTTTAAAAGGTAAAACCATTGATCCAAGCGTTAGCCTTTCAATTTCACCCGGTTCTAAGCAGGTTTTAACAATGCTTGCTGACTGTGGCGCGTTAAGCGATATTCTGGCAAGCGGTGCACGTGTGCTCGAATGTGCGTGCGGTCCGTGTATCGGTATGGGCTTTTCGCCTAATTCCGCAGGTGTGTCACTTCGTACCTTTAACCGCAACTTTATTGGTCGAAGCGGTACAGCTGATGCAAGCGTATACCTTGTTTCACCCGAAACTGCGGTTGCGGCGGCACTTACAGGCTATATAACCGACCCGCGTTTGCTTGGGTCTATGCCCGAAATTAAAATGCCCGAAAGCTTTAAAATTGATGACAGCGCAGTTATTGCCCCCGCAAGTGAAGAAGAAGCTGCCGAATTAGAGGTTTTACGCGGTCCTAATATTAAACCCTTCCCCGAAGCAATACCGCAGCAGGATACTTTAAGTGCTGAATTGGTGCTTAAGGTTGGCGATAATATCACAACCGACCACATTATGCCTGCAGGCGCAAAAATTCTTCCTTATCGTTCAAATATACCGCACCTTTCACAGTTCTGCTTTGGTGTATGTGACAGCACCTTCCCCGAAAGAGCAAAGGCTCTCGGTAGGTCAATTATTGTTGGTGGCAGTAACTACGGTCAAGGCTCTTCGCGTGAGCACGCGGCTCTTGTACCAATGTATTTGGGTGTTCGTGCGGTTATTACCAAAAGCTTTGCACGCATCCATATTGCTAACCTTATAAATTCGGGTATAATGCCTTTGACCTTTAAAAATGCTGACGATTACGATAAGCTTAATCAAGGTGACAAGCTTACATTAACAAACGTCTTCGACGGTATGGACAAGGGTGAAATTATTCTCAAAAACGAAACCACAGGCGAAGAATTTACCCTTTGCTGCAGCTTTACCGAAAGACAAAAGGCCATTTTAAAGGCAGGCAGTCTTTTGGAATATACAAAGGTTGGTGAATAAAATGCAGCAATATATTGACAGCGCTGTTGAGCAATTTAAAACCCTGTTGACACAGCAAATCGCCCGTCAGCAGGAAATGGAAAAGAATAACGAGGTTACCGATTATCAAGCACTCGATAAAATCATTATCGGTATATGTTCAGGCGATGGTATTGGTCCGATTATTTCAAAAGAAAGTGAACGTATTTTAAATTATATTCTAAAGGATGAAATCGCAAATGGTAAGGTTGAGCTTCGTGTAATCGAAGGGCTTACCATCGAAAACCGAATTGCTAAAAATAAGGCAATTCCCGATGACGTTCTTGCAGAAATTAAGGCTTGTAACGTAATTTTAAAGGCGCCGACCACCACATTAAAGGGCGGTACGCTTGAAAGCGCAAACGTTGCAATGCGCCGCGAGCTTGACTTATATGCTAATGTTCGCCCCGTTTGTGTGCCTGAGCAAGGTATTGATTGGACGTTTTATCGTGAAAATACCGAAGGCGAGTATGTTCTGGGCAGTAAGGGTATTGAAATTCCCGACACCTTGGCTTTTGATTTTAAGGTAACAACAAATGCGGGTACACGTCGTATCTGCCGCGCCGCTTTTGAATTTGCCCGTAAAAACGGCAAAACTAACGTTGCTATTGTTACCAAAGCAAACATTATGAAGAAAACTGACGGTAAATTTTCGCAAATTGCACACGAAATTGCTGCCGAATATCCCGAAATTACCGCTGAAGAGTGGTATATTGACATTATGACCGCAAATCTTGTTAATGAAAATATCCGCAACAAATTTCAGGTGTTTGTAATGCCGAATTTATATGGTGATATTATTACTGATGAAGCGGCACAAATTCAGGGCGGTGTAGGGACTGCAGGCAGTGCTAATATCGGTGATAAATATGCTATGTTTGAGCCTATTCACGGCACAGCACCCCGCCTTATTGAAGCAGGTAGGGGAGATTATGCCAACCCCACAAGTATGTTTAAAGCGACTGAAATGATGCTTCGACATATTGGTTTTACTGATAAGGCGGAAAAGCTTTCAAAGGCTTTAATTATCTGCACCGAAACTGAAAAGAAGGTTGTTGTTGATGACAGTGAACAAAGTGCAACCTGTGCCCAGTTTGGCGATTATGTAATGGAAACGATTGAAAAAATATAAAGCAGAAACCCACTCTTTCGAGTGGGTTTCATTCTTTTAATAAGATTTAATTTTTATTCTTTTTTATTATCTTTATTAGCCTTGCTTTTTTTGCGGTTGTTTAACTTAACAAGTATTATAATGCTAATGGGAACTATTGCTAAAAGAATTAAGTAAGGACTTGCAACAACCAAGAATATAAATAATTCCTTAAAGAAGTTTACAATGTTTTTAACGCTTTTAACAAAGCCGGTGCTAATTCGTTGCCATACTGTTTCGGGCTCGGTAACGTCGGTATATTCCTTAACCTCGTTAATGGTTAAATTAATGGTGGAATAATTAACCTGATTATCATACACACGCAATGCGGAGGTAACGGTTTCAAGCTCTGCACGAACATCTGTTAAGCGTTTTTCAACAGTAAGTAAATCATCCATTGTTTCAGCTTGTGACATAAATTGTAAAAGTCTTGCTTCTTCGGCCTGTAATGCTTTCATACGGCCTTCGGTCGCAACGTAGTTAAGTGTAATATCTTCAACAGTTTTTTGTGAAGAAACAACGTTTGAAAGCTCGCCAACCTTATTTATAAAGGAATTAAATGACTTTGCAGGAATACGAATGGTCATAGAAGCGCTACGGTAACGTTGATTGCTGTAAGCACTTCCGTTTTCAATATTTGATTTTTCAATATATCCGCCAAGTTCGGAAATGCGTTTATCTAAATTAGAAAGCAATTTGTCTAAATCTTCTGTTTCTACAAACATATTAACCTTTTGAATAAGCTTGCGGTCATTCGGCAAATCAGAGGAAGTAGTTTCACTGTCACTTGCAATTTCCTCATTGGTATAGTTACCACCAGGCGCGTTATTTTCTGCAAAAGAATCCATACCTTTGCCACAACCCGCTAACGCAAATGCAATTAGAAGAACCAACATACAAATAAATATTTTTTGTGCGGTAAATTTTTTCATACATAATCCTCCTTTTATAAAATGGGAAATTATTTCCCTAAATTTAATATAACATTTTTAGTTATATTTGTCTACCGCTTTATTTAAAAATGCTTTAATATCTTCACGTAATGTTTCGGGTTTTAAAATTTCAACCTCATCAGCATATTGTACCGCCCAATATAGCATTGCTTTAGGACTTGCAGATAGTGTAAAGGTGACTTTTTCATCAGCGCAACGGATATCAACTTCCTTGCCAAACCAGTCAATAACGTGGTCAATTGTCTTTTCAGTGGCTGTGAAGACTATGCGCTCGGGCTTATCGTTATACATATAAGGCATTGCGGTGGTAAGCTCTTGATAATTTATTCCGTTTTTATATCCTTCAACTTCACTAATCGGAATGGTATCTCTGTCAGAAACCTTGATATTTGTAATATGGTCAAGACGGTGGAAAACCATATGATTCCAATATTGGCTATAACCCATAAGATAATAACGCTGATTATGAAGAATTAACTGATAAGGACAAACGCGTTGAAATGAACTTTTGTGAAGGGTTTTATCTGCGCCGTATTTATTATAATCATACTGTACCATTTTACCGTTTTCAATGGCTTCATCTATTATTTCAATACTGTAAAACAGCGACTGATTATCGGTCTTGCCCCAGTCATTTACTGAATATATATTTTTAACGTGTCGACGAAAATATTTGTTTGAAAGACCGCAAAGCTTGTCAATAAGCTCTTTTGAATGGTTGGCGGTTATATATTTGCTTGCAAGCACGCCATCAATAAGCAAGCGCAATTCACTGTCTTCAAAGCGGCGCTCGGCTAGATAACTGCCTTTTTTGGTTGAAACAATATCGTATCCTGCTTCCTTCAAAAGCGAAAGGTTGCGACCAACAGTTTTTCTTTCAACTTCAATACCAAAATCGGTTGAAAGATAATTCAAAATATCTTCCTGCATTAATGGATGCTCACTGTCACTATATGTTGCAAGAATTTCTAACGTGCGGATAAGTGCTAATTTTTTAGGTTCAAAGCTATCCATATAATCATCCTTATTTTAAAGTGAAAACACAATTGAAAACCGATTTATCATTTAATTTTCCTTCAATATAAAAACTGTTTTCAATTTGTTTTTTGTAAACCTTAATTTCATCACCGTAAAAGGTTTGAGAAACAAAGGTTATCTGAACGTCATCAATATTAAGCGCTTCAAATTCATCAGGAGAAAAGCAATTAAGTGCCATTCTTAAATATGCAATGTTGTTTGTGTGCTTATTGGTGTCAATATCCACAAAAGCGCAGCGGTGAGTGTGGTTATAATCATTTTCTTCAACCGTTTCACGCACCCTTATAAAATCACCTGCGCCGCTTACATAATCACGGTGGACTAAATCAACAGGGTAGCACACACTGCTTGTACGGCGAAGCTCTTTTGTAGTGTAATCAAGTGTACACCATTCACTTGAACCCATTACACAGGTTTCGCCGCCTTTTTGCATTAAAAAGTCACGTCCAAAGCGTACACCCTTAACAATTGTAGGCCAGGTTTCAACAGTAATATCATCTTCCATAATGGGAAGTGTATTGATTTTTATTTTAAATTTTGTCAAAATCCAAATCGCATTTGATTTTTCAAGCAAGGTTGGTCCGTCAACACCCATTTGTGTTGAATGAACACCCGTTATTGCCTGGAAAAACTCAACAATGTGGTCAATTCTCATTTTCCAGTTGCTGTCAATTTCGGTGCTTTTAACTTTATAATCGGTTTTGTAAAAATTTTGCATTTAAATCACCGTTATCATTTTAACATATTTTAAAAATCTTATCAATAGAAAAGGTAAATATTGCACAGTAAAATGTTTAGTGATATAATAAATTAAAAGGAGGTTTTAATATGGAGGAAGTTAAAAGCTTAAAGCCTATCAGAAAAACATATTCTTTAATCGGCTTTTTTCTTTGCATATTTTTCGCTACAACATTTTTGCTTCAAACCTTATTTGCGGGTGGTGTAACGTTGGCTTTTGGTAAAGAAAGCTGGTTTTTTACATCGACCTGGGGCAAGTGGATTATAAGCTACGTGCCGATGTATTTAATCGCTTTCCCTTTATTTGCTTTATTAATGAAGCTGCTTCCTGCTCAAAAACCCCAAGACAATAAAATTGGTTTTGGCAAAATGGCGGTTTATTTCTTTATTTCTTACGCGGTTGTTTATGCGGGTAGTATTATAGGTAATGTTTTGTCATTTGTTTTTTCGGGTGGCAAGGCGCAGAATCAAGTTGCTGAAATTGCAATGGAAACAAGCCTTTTAAAGATTGTTGTTGTGGTGGTTTTGGCACCGCTTATAGAAGAACTTATTTTTAGAAAGCTGCTTATTGACCGAACTGTGCGTTTTGGTGAAAAAACAGCTGTAATTCTTTCGGCGTTTACCTTTGCGTTGCTTCACCAAAATTTATTTCAATTCTTTTATGCTTTTGGTGTGGGTGTCATTTTTGCATATATCTACGTTCGGTCAGGCAGGGTGCGTTATTCAGTTATTTTACACGTTATTATTAATTTTATGGGTTCTGTCGTTGCACCGTGGATTGTTTCATTATATGATTATGACGCTTTAGTAAATGTGAATCCCAATATATCGCCCGAAGAAATATTGGCTGTTTGTGTACAAGTTTTACCCGGCTTAATTTTGTTTTTGCTTTATGCATTTATTTTGTTTGGCGTTGTAATTACCGGTCTTGTTCTTTTTATTATCAATCTTTCAAAAACAACCTGGAAAGATAGTGAAGAACAGTTGGAAAAGGGAACAGTTTTCAAAACTGTTTATCTTAATGCCGGTATGATTTTGTATGTTATATTATGCCTTGTTTTTGTTGTGATTTCGTTGTTTTAGAAATAACCCTCCGCACCAAATGGTGCGGAGGGTTTGGTTATGTTAAAAATTATTTTTTTAAAAAAGATATTCTCGAAGAGAACGCTTCATTGAAAAAAGCCATTTGCTTTCGCAAATGGCTTTTTTCTGGTGCGGGTGACAGGACTTGAACCTGCACGCGTAAGCGCTAGCTCCTAAGGCTAGTGCGTCTGCCAATTCCGCCACACCCGCATATTTGAAGTAATAATTAAAAGTGAAAAGTTAAAAGGTTACTGCAAATGATTTGCAGCCGCACTCTGCGTGACTCTTGCGGTGCCCAAAGTTTATAACGGCTTGGAGCGCCTATAAACTTTGACCGCGGCGCCTTTTTGTTTTCGCTGAATCGTCCACAGGACGCGCTCAAACTCAAAGCTGCCAATTCCGCCACACCCGCATATTTGAAGTAATAATTAAAAGTAAAAAGTTAAAAGGATACTGCAAATGATTTGCAGCCGCATGCGTGACACTTGCGGTGTCCAAAGTTTATAACGGCTTGGAGCGCCTATAAACTTTGACCGCGTCGCCTTTTCGTTTTCGCTGTATCATCCACAGGATGCGCTCAAACTCAAAGCTGCCAATTCCGCCACACCCGCATTGTTATTATGATATCCGTTTTCTTTTGAAATGTCAAGATTGTTTTTGTTGAATTTATCATTTTGTTACTTTATAATAACCCTAGAGGTGAGTATATGTATTTATGGGTTGGGGCTATATTTGATAGCAAAACAGAAAATGTAATAAGAAATGTTGCAAACAAACTTAACGAAAATTATTGTTTGTCCACCGTTGCTTTTGGTTTACCACAACATATTTCGCTTAAAATTTCGTTTGAATGTTATGATTATAAAAAGGTTATTGCATTTATTAAATCACAGTTATGCACTATTTCACCGTTTGATGTAGTAATTGAGGATATTACCAAAATAGATGGTAGTTTGATTTGGCTTGACATTGGTGAAAATGAAGTATTGCGCAAAATGCATAATTTGCTTAATGATTCACTTTTAAATGAATTTAGCATACCACTTAAAAGCTTTGACGGTGATGATTTTAAATTTCATTCAACATTGTTTTTTGATAAAAAAGTAAACCCACATCATCAGTTGTTAATTAATGATTTTAAAAAACAGTTATTATTGCCTAAAAGTTATACAATTAATGAAATCAACTTTGGAATTGCTGAAACACTTTCTTCCGGTGAGTTTAAGGTTGTTGATAGTTTAAAATTGAAATAAAAACACCCCAAATCCTTCATTTAGAAAGATTTGGGGATTTTTTATGAAAAATTAATACACCCACATTCGCAACGCTCTTGGTCAAGCGGAACTTTCTTTTTGCAATAATTGCAAATTTTGTAATCAAGAGAAGCACAATGTGGGCAAGTTGATTCGCTTATCATATTACCGCATTTTTCGCATCTCCATTTGTGTGCACTATTATTTTCCTGTATTGTCACTTTGGTTTGAAATTCCTTAGGTTTATTTGAACTATTTGTTTTAGTGGAATTCTGTGCAACCAATTTATCACTATTTTCAATTAAATGACCAAAGCCATACGTCATAAGAGCGCATACCCAGGATAATATTGAGCCGATTACTATAATAAATATGCCAAAAAATGACATACTTTCATCTGAAAACATCGTAATAAAACCAAATATTACAGATACAATAATTCCAACTGATAAAACTGCTATAGCAACTGATTTAATCTTTTGTCCTATGTTATCAAACATATAATTTCCTCCTTTTTTAGAATTATATCACTTGTTGATTTTTAATTCAATGATTTTGTAATTTGTCTTGCTAATAAAGTAACAATGTGATAAAATAAATTTAATATTAATATATAATTTTTTAGGACGGACTTATGAAAAATATTTCAAATTTCAAAAAAGCTATAATTTCGATATTACTTATTTTAATGCTTACTTTAACTGCCTGTGATGGCTCTTCAGCGGGTGGTAGTGAACCGCAAAGCGGTTCAAGCGGTAATAATTCTGGCATAAATTCAAGTGTTAATTCGGATAATAATTCCGATGCTTCTTCAAAAGAACCTACTTTTGAGGAAATAAAAAAAGAGCATATTGACAAAGATAATAACGGTGAATGCGACAAATGTAATGAATCGGTTTTAATTAAAATTGATTTCTTTGCAATTAATGATCTTCACGGTAAAATTTGTGACAGCAATTCACAACCCGGCGTAGATGAATTGACAACTTATCTTAAAATGGCATATAAAAATGAAAGTAATATGGTTTTGATTTCAAGCGGTGATATGTGGCAAGGCAGTGCGGAATCTAATCTTACAAAGGGTAATCTTACGACTGAATGGATGAATCACGTTGGTTTTGAAAGTATGACCATCGGTAACCACGAATATGACTGGGGCAGTGATGATATTATTGCCAATTCTAAAATTGCAAAGTTTCCTATTTTGGCTATAAACGTTTATGCAAGAGATGATAATCAGCGTGTGGATTATTGCCAGTCTTCGGTTTTAATTGAAAGAAACGGTGTGAAAATAGGTATTATCGGTGCAGCTGGGGATAACTATTCTTCAATTGCATCCGATATGTCTAAGGATGTATATTTTAAAACCGGCAATGAGCTTACTGCCCTTGTAAAAGCCGAATCAGAAAAGCTTAAAAAGCAGGGTGCGCAGATTATTGTTTATTCCATTCACGACGGTCACGATAAATCCTCAAGCGGTACGGGTATGATAGCAGACAACACTCTTGCAGGCTATTATGATGCAACCTTATCTTCAGGCGGTTACGTTGACGTTGTGTTTGAAGCGCATACTCACCAAAGCTATGTTCTAAAGGATGCTTACGGTGTTTATCACCTGCAGGGTGGCGGTGAAAATAAAGGTATATCTCACGTTGAAATATCTCTGAATGCGGTAAACGGTAATAAACGCGTTACCCAGTCCGAAATCGTTTCAAGCACTATTTATCAGTACGTATCAGATGATGCGATTGTTGAAACCTTGCTTAAAAAATATGAAAAAGAGCTTAACATTTCTGACAAGGTTCTTGGTCATAATCCTTCACAAAAGAATAGTAATTACATCGCATCCCTTGTTGCACGCCTTTATTATGAAGAAGGTATAAAAAGATGGGGTGACAAGTATGAAATTGTTCTTGGCGGCGGTGATATAAACGTTAGAAACCCTTATTATTTATTTGCGGGTGACGTTAAATATGCCGATCTTTTGAGTATTCTGCCTTTTGACAATGAGCTTGTTTTGTGCAGTGTAAAGGGAAGTTATTTAAAAAGCCGTTTCTTCGACAACAAAGATTATAATATTTATTACGGTGAATACGGTGCGAGTGTTAAGAATAACATTAACCCAAACAAGACCTATTATATCGTCACTGACAGCTGGTCTTCACCCTATAAATGGAATAATCTGACCGAGATTGAGCGTTACGGTGCTGACGTTTATGCACGTGATTTATTGGCACAGTATATAATGGATGGTCGTTTGAATTAGAAATTAACCGTTTTCACCTTTTTTCGTAAAATGTATTAGGAAAAAGGTGATGTGTTATGAAATTTCGGCATAAAAAATCAATTTTAACGGCAATTCGTGCCTGGTTATGTCTTGCATTAATTGTTTTAATTGTCATAGGCTTTTCGTTTTATAAAATGCTTCCTGTTATTAAACGTTATGCAGAAAGCGTTGCTGAAACGGTAATGCTTGATTCGGCAAATCAAGCGGTTATAAACGTTTTGAAGGAGCAGGGCATAACCTATGATGAAATTGCAAGACTTTCGCGAGACAGTGGCGGTGCGGTTCAAAGCCTTGAAATCGACATAGAGAAAATTAACAATTTAAAAAGTCGAATTTCAAACGAAACATCAAAAATTGTTGCGGGTAAAGAAGAATATAACGTATCAGTTCCTCTTGGCAATTTTTTTGACACCCCATACACCATGGGAATTGGTCCGGCAATACCTTTTAAAATGAAGCTTACTTCTACCGCTTTTGTGGATTTCACACACGAATTTCGTGCGGCGGGTATTAATCAGGTTTTGCATCTTATACACGTAAAAATTAAAATTCGCGGCAGCTTTGTAAATGCTTGGTATCGTGGCAGTGTTGCTGTTGAAACTTCCGCCATTGCGGCGCAGACGGTTATTGTTGGTGCTGTACCAGAAGCCTTTACAAACGTTATTGAAGACGTTGATGATAATACTGCAGGTCTTATAAATGATTACGGAGCATTAACAGGAGAATGATATATGGATATTATTTTGGCTGAAAAAAGAATTAAGGAATTAAGTGACAGTTTAAAGTATCACAATCGCAAATATTATATTGAAGATTCGCCCGAAATTTCGGACTTTGAATATGATGCTATGCTTCGTGAGCTTGAAGATTTAGAAGCAGAATTTCCACAGTTTAAAAATGAAGATTCGCCCACTCAAATGGTGGGCGGCGCGGCATCAAAATTGTTTTCTGAGGTTGTTCACACCGTTAAAATGGAAAGTCTTCAGGATGTTTTCAATTTTGATGAATTGAGAACCTTTTTATCTAAAATTGATTTAGAAAAAACCGACCTTTCGGTTGAGCCGAAAATTGATGGTCTTTCTGTGTCACTTGAATACCGTGACGGTCTTTTCTTCCGTGGTTCAACGCGTGGTGACGGTATGACGGGTGAGGATGTTACCGCAAATTTATTGCAAATTAAATCCATTCCCAAAGCAATTAAATTTATGGGTGAACTGGAAGTCAGGGGAGAAGTATATATGCCCCGTGACAGCTTTTTCCGTCTGCGCGAAAAACAGGAAAATTTAGGCGAAGCACCCGCAAAAAATCCGCGTAATGCGGCCGCAGGGTCACTCAGACAAAAGAACCCAAAAATCACTAAAGAACGTGAGCTTGATATATTTGTTTTTAATATTCAGCGTATAACAGGAAAAGAATTTTCTTCCCACATTGAAACGCTTGATTTTCTTAAAAATCTTGACTTTAATACCTTGCCGACATATCTTAAGTGTAAAACCGTTGACGGTGTAATTGATGAAATTAACCGTATAGGCAACAGTCGCGGTGATTTGTCTTACGATATTGACGGCGCAGTTGTTAAGGCGGATAATCTTGCATACCGCGATACAGTGGGTAGCACTTCAAAATTCCCTAAATGGGCGGTGGCTTTTAAATATCCACCCGAAGAAAAGGAAACGGTTTTAAAAGCAATTGAAATAAACGTCGGCAGAACAGGTGCTCTGACACCTACTGCCGTTTTTGACCCAATTCAGCTTGCGGGTACGACGGTCAGCCGTGCAACCCTTCATAATGAAGACTTTATAACATCTAAAGGTATCGGTATAGGTGATACAATAATTGTCAGAAAAGCGGGGGATATTATACCCGAAGTTCTTTCAGTTTCGAAAAAGGGTGAAAATTCAGAAATATTTAAAATGCCCGATAAATGCCCTTCGTGCGGCTCTTCCGTTTTTCGCGAAGCCGATGAAGCGGTTATAAGATGCACTAATGCAGAATGTCCTGCACAGCTGCTTCGCCATTTAATACATTTTACTTCGCGCGATGCAATGGATATTGAAGGTCTTGGACCTGCTTTTTTAGAACAGCTTGTAAATGCTGATTTATTGCATAATATTGTTGATATTTATTCTTTGGATTATGATAAGGTCGCCTTGTTGGAACGCACAGGTGAAAAAACGGTGCAGAACTTAAAAGCTGCTATTGAAAAATCTAAAGAAAATGACCTTTCAAAGCTTTTATTCGCCTTTGGTATACGTCATATCGGCGCAAAGGCCGGAAAGCTCTTAAGCGAGCATTTTGGCGATATTGACGCCATTATGTCAGCCACTGAAGAAGACCTTGAAAGCATTGAAGGCTTCGGCAGTATTTTAGCAAAGTCAGCTTATGAATTTTTCACACTGCCCGACACCTTGGAAATGATACAAAAGCTTAAGGAATCGGGTGTTAATACAAAATCACTAAAAGAGGTTAAGGATACCCGCTTTGCAGGTATGACCTTTGTGCTTACAGGTACTTTGCCGACCTATCAGCGCAGTGAAGCTGCCGCTATTATTGAAAGCTTTGGCGGTAAGACGTCTTCTTCGGTTTCTAAAAAGACAAGCATTGTTTTGGCAGGTGAAGAAGCGGGCAGTAAGCTTGATAAGGCCAATGCTTTAGGAATTAAAGTAATTGATGAAAATGAATTTCTGGAAATGATAAAATAAGCAGGTGGATGATATGGGTATTATCACAAGGGTTGTTTCTTCGCTTACAAAGGTTTTTCCTGATGAAGTAATGGGCAAAGAAATTAAAAGTGCATCATTTTTAAAAAATGAGCCTTTCTCTTTTCAGATAGCTTATAAAAAGGACACCCAATGGCCAAACGGTATTTCGTTTTATACAAAAATTGAAACCGATATACCACTTACGGATATATCGGTTTATAAGGTCGGATACGTTAACGTTTTATCGCCGTATCCTAATAATTGCGATGACCATTATGACCGTAAAACCATTGGTCTTTATCCCGATATACTATATAAACGTAACACACAAAACGAGGTACGAAATGACGGTTTCTGGGAACCGCATTATTTTGAAATTGATGAGAAATATTCACTTGCGGCAATGCCGTATTATAATTCTCTTTGGTTTACTGTTAACGAAAACGGTAACGAGCTTAAAGCAGGGAATTATAGCATTAAAGTGCGATTTCTTGCTTGTGCAGACCAATGCGAAATTACAAGTGTTGACTTTAATTTTGAAATTATTGATAAATGTCTTTTACCGCAGGATATACATAATACCTCATGGTTTTATCCCGAATGTCTTGCAGACGTTTACGGTCTTGAAATGTGGTCGGACAGGCATTTTGAAGTAATTGAAGGCTTTATTGATGCCGCCGTAAAGCATGGACAGAATATGATTTACGTCCCTGCTTTTACGCCACCACTCGACACCCCTGTCGGACAGGAAAGAAAGACAACGCAGCTTGTTGGGGTAAAGCTTGAAAACGGTGAATATAAATTTGATTTTTCACTTTTAAAGCGTTATGTTGATATATGTAAAAAAGCGGGTGCTACTCACCTTGAGCACAGTCATTTATTTACTCAATGGGGTGCACGATTTGCGCCTAAAATTATGGCTACGGTTGACGGTGAATATAAACGCATTTTCGGTTGGGAAACTGACTCGATGTCAAAGGATTATGCCGATTTTTTAAAGGCGTATCTAAAGGAATTAAAGGTCTTTTTAGATGAGTCTGGTTACGGCAAAAATATACTCTTTCATATATCTGATGAACCGATGAAGGATCATATTGAATATTACAAAAATGCCAAAAGTGTTATTCAAAGTGAGCTTCAGGGGTATATGTACGGTGATGCACTTTCGCATTATTCTTATTATGAAGACGGAACGGTTGACGTGCCGATAGTAATCTTAGAATCTGCTGATATGGAAAAGTTTATTGAAAACTGTGATAATCTGTGGGTTTATAACACAGGTGCGCACGTTTTTAAAGGCCTTTCAAACCGACTTATTCCCACAACGGGTGCAAGAAACCGTATTCTCGGCACTCAAATGTATTGTACAAATACAAAGGGTTATCTTAACTGGGCATATAATTTTTATTACGGTACACTTTGTCACGGAAGAGCAGTTCCGCTTCAGACAACGGATTCGGGTAGTAGATTTATTGTATATCCCGACACTGACGGAAATCCGCTTTTATCGCTTCGTATGAAGGTTTTTAACGAAGGTATTATTGATAACCGCGCATTAAAAACTTTAGAGTCAATGGTAGGCAGACAAAGGGTTATTTCAATTTGTGAAAAGCATTTTGGCAAAGTCACTTATAACATCTGTCCTACAAACGACGAATTATTGGCTTTCCGAGAAGAAATCAACCTTAAAATTAAAGCAAATTTATGAAAGGAAAGTTTTTATGCAAAAGAAAAAATGGTTAAGACGTTTGATTAAAACAATTGCAATTTTTCTGATATTTGTTATTGTTTTTACCGGACTTAATCATTTTACACAGCACGTAGTTGCGCATATTGACTCTCCTTTTACACCGGATTATAAAAAGGTCGCCTTAAACGAAGAAAGTGATTATAAAACCATTTTTTTACAAACGGGTTTAGGTGAAAAAACAGCCAAAAAGCTTATTGAAGAAGATAGATTCGATGAAATTCTTGAAGCACAGGAATTATTTTTTGCAAACGATGAAATTGACTGTCAGCCGCTTATAAAATGGTTTACCCGTGAAGAAAGGCTTAAAAATGAGCTTATCCCTTTTTATGATTTGCGTCCGGGTGATATTCTTGTTACACTTTCAACCCACACCTGGGGCTGGCGGCATGGCCACGCGGCAATTGTTGTTGATGAATTTTCAACTATTGAAAGCATTTCAATGGGCACAAATTCTTCAAAAGAACATATCCGCTTTTGGCAGGATTATTCTAATTTTGCTGTCTTAAGGGTTAAGGATACATCAGATGAACAGCGCAAGCAGGTTGCAGAGTATACTGAACAAAAGCTTTTTGATATCCCTTACAGTATTTTTGCGGGTTTTGGTATACACAAAGCACCTTCAATTGATTCGCGCGGTTTCTCGCTGCATTGCTCGTATCTTGCGTGGTATGCGTGGAATGCTTTCGATATTGACCTTGATTCTGACGGTGGACGTCTTGTTTCAAGCTATGATATTTTACATTCTGATAAGGTTGAAATTGTTCAACTTTACGGTATGGACCCAAGAGATTTTATAAAATAAATTAAGCCTTTCGGTGTTTTCCGAAAGGCTTAATTTTTTATCCGTCATAATCTTCAATTGCCAAAAGCGCTTCTTCTTTTGTTAAAAAAGAAATACCGCTTTCAAGGTGTTTAAGGTCTTCTTGCGGTAACGTATCGAGAGAAATATCCCCAAATACTTCTACCACTTCGCCGTTATTCATAAGCACAACAGTATTTTCATAACTTTGCAAAATCCAACTGTCGGGGTTTTCTTGTTTGCACTTTAAGGATAAAGCGCAGGCCGTTATTATTGCTATTAGGAATATACCTAAGGTAATTCCCAAAATTAACATTTTTTTATTTGAAATTTTTTGCAACATAAAACACCTCGCAAAGATAGTTTTTACTTATTTGGAAAAAATTATACATTAAAATTCCTGCGGGGTAATGCCTTTCAGTAATAACACAGCCGCACTTGCCATTACTGAAAATGGCTCATAGTTTTTTGTTAACTTAATTTTCCATTCGCCCTGCTCAATCAGTTTTCCGTTTGTGCCTTGTAAGCTTCGCTGAAGACATGCAAAAAGGGAGGTGCTGCCCATACTTGAAAGTGTTATTGAGTTTTTACTGCCAAGTCCACAACAAACGGAAGCAACTTTGTTGTTTTTTAAGATTTCAATTGCAGTGTGGTTATCTTCTTCACAAATGCCTACAAATCCTAAAGGTATGTTTTGTGATATAAAACGTTTTCCTCTGTCAAGAAAAACAATAATTCCTTTCTCGAGACGAAGCTCACTTTTTTTATAAACACTTAATATTGTAAAATTAACGTTTCCGCCGCTTATATGCTTATCAGATATATGTTGTGCGCCGTGTTTTGTAAGTATTTGTATAATCTCATTTTCGCATTTGTTTTTTCTGTCAGTCAGTAAAATTACCACAAAATTCACCTACGATTTATTATTTGTAATTTTTCAAATAATAAACAAAAATTATTATGAAATTTTTCTTATACAAAAAAGCTCGTTTTATACTTTTTTGTACAAATTTATTACCGTTTTTTACATTTTAAATAAAAAAGCGTTTTGGTATAATAATTTTGTCGTTAAATTATATCTTAGTTTGAGTTTTTTTAAACAAAAGTTATATACAACGATTAGTATTTTTTGATAAAATTATGGAAAATACCATAAAAACGGCCTAAAACGGCCTTGTTGGGTTATTTATCCGTTGACAAAAAAAGTCCAAAATGATAGAATATTTGTGTAATATTCACAATAGAATAATGAATATTTGAGGTGTTGTTTATGCAGTTAGAAACAAAGATTGTATCATCACTTACTAAAATTTTCCC
Source organism: Acutalibacteraceae bacterium (assembly GCA_045580625.1). Lineage (GTDB taxonomy): Bacteria > Bacillota > Clostridia > Oscillospirales > Acutalibacteraceae > UBA737. Next base: position 23,826 of record JAZNOE010000019.1, read on the forward strand.
TGACAAAATACAGGGAGAACGAATAAAAAATGGTTCGGCCTTCAATAATGAGCCTTTTTCATTTCAAGTGGCGTACAGAAATCCAGACGACTACATTAAAATGATGCCTTTTTATATTAGGGTTGAAACCGATTTGGATATCTCGCTGATTTCCAATTATAAGGTTGGGTATGTTCCTGTACTCACGGCCGCTTATCCCGGCGCTGATGATAACTTTGACCGTAAAACCCCGGGACTTTATCCCGATATACTTTATAAGCGTACTGTTAATCAGCCGCTTTATGACCGTGGCTTCTGGGAGCCACACTTTTTCGAAAATGACGAAACGGTTAATCTTACATCACTCAACGGTGTTTGGCAGTCACTTTGGTTTACTGTTAATGAAGAAGGCGTTAAAGCCCCTGCGGGTATACATAATATTACAGTGAATTTTTTCAATGCTAATGATAACAGTCTGATAGCAAGTGAAACCTTTACTCTTGAAATTATTGATAAGTCATTAAAACCGCAAGAGGTTTTATATACATCCTGGTTCTATCTCGATTGCCTTGCTGATACATACAAGGTTGAAATTTTTTCTGAAAAGCATTGGGAGATTATTGAAAGCTTTATGTCAGCTGCTGCAAAAACGGGTATGAATATGGTTTATCTTCCTGCCTTCACACCCGCCCTTGACACCCCTGTCGGCATGGAGCGTGACACCGTTCAGCTTGTCGGTATTACTAAAAGCGGGGACGAATATTCGTTCGATTTTTCTCTTATGAAGCGTTACGTTGATCTGGCTTTTAAGTGCGGCTTTACCCATTTTGAACATTGTCATTTGTTTACACAATGGGGAGCAAGATCCGCACCTAAAATTATGGCAACGGTTGATGGGGAATATAAGCGTATTTTTGGTTGGGACACCGATTCGCTTGCCCCTGAATATGCAATATTCTTAAAAGCATATCTCAAAGCGTTTAAGAAATTTGCCAATGAAAGCGGTATTGGCAATAATATCCTTTTCCACATTTCTGATGAGCCGTCTTCAAAGCATATTGAGTATTATCACAATGCTTACAACGTTATAAAAGATGAAATTGAAGGCTGTATGTGCGGTGATGCACTTTCAAGCTATAAATTTTTTGAAGACGGTACGGTTAAATTGCCTATTGTTGACGTTATGTCTGCGCATATGCCGTCATTTGTCGAAAACTGTGATAATTTCTGGATATATTACACAGGCTATGCAATTCGCAAAGGCCGTCCCAACAGACTTATTGCAACTACGGGTGCGAGATGTCGTATGATTGGCACTCAGATGTATTACACCGGTGCCAAAGGCTTTTTGCATTGGGGCTATAACTGTTATTACGGTCCCCAAAGCAGTAAGCTTTTTAACCCCGTTCAAAACCCTGCCGGTACATATCCTGCGGCGGGCACGTCGTTTATGGTTTATCCCAACCCAAATGGTACGGCAGATATGTCACTTCGTATGAAGGTTTTAAACGAAGCGTTTTTAGATAACCGTGCACTTCGTACTCTGGAGGATATGATAGGTAAGGACAAAACAAGGGCTTTTGTTAAATCATATTTTGGCGAAGTTGATTATGGCGTTTGTCCCACAAATCAACAACTCTTTGACTTTCGTATGGAGCTTAACAAGCTTGTTAAGATGAATTTGGAGAAGTGATTTTAATGCGTAATGAAATTTTATTAAATGAAGGATGGCACTTTCACAAAGGTGATATTCCTCAAAAGTTTATTCCTGACAAGGGTCCGATTTATAGTCAAAGCAAGCTTGAACGCAAGCTTCAGGGACCGGCGGCTTATAAATATTTTGACCGTATCGACCCTTTTAGTGCGCCCTGCGAATTAACTGATGACGGCTGGAAGGTCGTTACTCTTCCGCACGATTACGTTGTTCAGCAGGACCTTGATAAAAATGAAAACTGCGCACTTGGTTATTTGCATTATGATAAAGCATGGTATCGCCGTTACGTTAAATTACCTGAAGGTAGTGAAGGAAAAAGAATAACTCTTTTATTTGAGGGTATAACGGGTAATTCTATTATTTATGTTAACGGTTGCCTTATGGCACATAATTACTCTACGTATAACTCTTTTGAGGTTGATATAAGCGATGTTGCTTATTTTGATAAGGATAATGTAATTGCTGTTTTTGTTGACCCCACGGGCTTTGAAGGCTGGTGGTATCAGGGCGGCGGCATTTACCGCAACGTTTATCTTACCATTACCGATCCTGTCGCAATTGATTTATACGGTGTATATGCACCATATAAAAAGCTTGACGGCAATAATTGGCAAATCGATTATGAAACAACCGTGCTTAATACATCTTATGAAGATGTGAGTGTAAAGGCTATTACAAAGCTTATTGATAAAGACGGCAACTGTGTTGCGGTTGCTGAAGGTGCGGGTGATATTTCTCTTCGCGACAAAGCAGTTCTTAAGTATTCTGCAGTTGTAGAAAATCCGCTTTTGTGGGACTGTGATAACCCGAATTTGTATTCGGTTGAAACCGAGCTTTATCTATACGGTGAACTTATTGACACCAATAAAACCCGTATTGGATTTAGAACAGTTGAGTTTACAGTTGATAAGGGTATGTTCTTAAACGGCAAGCCTACATTTATAAACGGGCTTTGCGGTCATCAGGATTTTGGACTTACCGGTCTTGCAGTGCCCGATAATATTTGTAAATATAAAGTAAGGCTTATGAAGGAAATGGGGGCTAACGGTTACCGCACAAGTCATTATCAATATACATCGGCTTATATGGATGCTTTTGATGAAATGGGCTTTTTGGTTATGGATGAAGCCAGATGGTTTGAAAGCACTGAAGAAGGTATTAAGCAGTTAGAATCTCTCTTAAAGCGTGACCGTAACCGACCAAGTGTTATCTTTTGGTCAACCAGTAACGAAGAACCTCATCACTGCACAACACTAGGTAAGCGTGTACATAAAGCAATTATGGCACATATCAGAAAATTTGATAAAACTCGTCCCGTTGTTGCGGCGGTTTCAAATGACCCTGACAAGTGTAAAATTTATGATGATTGTGAGCTTGTTGGTATTAACTATAATACCTGGCTTTACGATAAGGTTCACGAAATGTACCCCGACAAGCCGATTTTCGCTTCTGAATATGCTGCGACAGGCACAACAAGGGACTGGAATTATCCCGATTCTTTGTGTGACCGCAGATTAAGGGAATATGATAAGGATGTTAACAATTGGTTCCAGGGCAGGGAAAACAGCTGGAAGATAATTAAGTCAAAGCCGTTTGTTTTTGGCGGTTATCAATGGACTGCTGTTGAACACCGCGGTGAAACTATTTGGCCCGGTATGTGTTCATTTTCGGGTGCAATTGATATCTTCCTTCAAAAGAAGGGTGCTTTTTATCAAAACCTTTCCTTCTGGTCTGAAAAACCGATGGTACATATTGTTCCGCATTGGAACTTTGAAGGACTTGAGGGTGAAGAAGTTCCTGTCACAGTTTACACAAACTGTGATGAGCTTGAGCTTTTCTTAAACGGTGCATCTCTTGGCAAAAAGCAAATACCGCTTTATGAACGCGGTGAATGGAACGTTTCTTATCAGCCGGGTGAATTAAAGGTTGTCGGTTATAAGAACGGAAAGATTGTTTGTGAAGATATACGTGAAACAACCGGTAAACCCGTAAGCCTTAACTTAAGACTTGAAAACGATTTTAAAAATGACGGTATTGAGCTTGCTCTTTTCACCTGCGAATGTCTTGATGAACAGGGAAGAGTTGTACCCGATGCGGCAGAATTTGTTGAGTTTTCTGTTTCAAAGCCTGCTGTGATAGTTGGTACAGGCTCTGATAATACTGACCCGCTTAACGTTACTAATCCCAAACGACAAATGTATATGGGTAAAATCAGCGTTGCGGTCAGACCCGCAAATGGTCAGGAAAGTTTCGAACTTATAGCCAGAAGCAAAAATTGTAAAACAAAAATATTAAAAATCAATTGCAAATAAAAAGGTGATTACTATGGCAAAACAGTTAACAGTATCAATTTTAGGTTGCGGCTCACGCGGTGCTTATGCTTACGGCGGCCCTATGAACCGTGATGCAGACAATCGTTATAAAATTGTTTCAATTTGTGACATTATACCGTCACGTTTCGAACGTTTTGCAAAATCCTGGGGTGTTGAACCCGAAAATTGCTTTACCGATGAAAACGAATTTTTAAAGGAAAAGCGCAGCGATATTCTGGTTATTGCAACCCAAGACCGCGACCACGTGCGTCAGGCGATTAAAGGGCTTGAATTGGGTTATGACATCCTTCTTGAAAAACCTATTTCTCCCGATAAGCAAGAGCTTCTCGATTTATTGGAAGCTCAAAAGCGCACAGGTAAAACCGTTATGGTTTGCCACGTTTTGCGTTATGCACCCGCATTTACAAAGCTTAAGGAACTTTTGGACAGCGGTATTATCGGTAAGCTTTTAACTGTTGAATGGATTGAGCAGGTTGCTTATTGGCATCAAGCGCACAGCTTTGTTCGCGGCAATTGGAGAAGCTCGATCGAAACATCACCTATGATTATGGCAAAATGCTGTCACGACCTTGACCTTATGCAGTATTATGCAGGTGCAAAATGTTCTGAAGTTTATTCTGTGGGTGGTCTTGACTTCTTTAATCGCGCAAATCAGCCCGAAGGCGCGGCTGACCGTTGTTTTGAATGTAAATATAACGAAACCTGTCCTTACAGCGCAGAAAATATTTATATCACTCGTTGGAAAGAAGCAGGTTGTCCCAACGATAACTGGCCTTATAACATTTGTTGCCGTGAGGTTCCTAATACCGAAGAAAAGCTTCGTGCCGCTTACAAGGAAAATCAGTACGGACGTTGCGTATTTGCTTGCGATAACGATGTTGTTGATAACCAGAAGGTTATGATGAAGTTTGAAAACGGCGTTTCAATTTGCCTTACAATGACCGCTTTCACACACGGCGGTGCGCGTATCGGTACATTCCACGGCACACTGGGTGAAATTGAATTTAACGCTGATGATGAAATTAAGATTAAAGTATTCGGTAAACCGGTTGAATCAATTAAGGTTTCGGATATTGTTAAAGAAAAAATGCTTAACTCCTTTGGTCACGGCGGCGGTGACTATATGCTTCTTTCCTCGCTTTATGAAGCGGTTACTTCGGGCGCGGTAAGTGAAACTGCACTTGAAGGCTCGGTTGAAAGTCATTTGATGGCTTTAGCTGCCGAGGAATCACGTGTAACAGGTAAGGTAGTTAAGGTACACGAATAATTTTAAGGTGACATTTAAATGTACAATTCAATTTTTCCAACACCCCAAAAAATAAAGGTTACTGACGGTGTATTCCGTCTTTATAACGTAAGTGTTTGTGTCGATAATGTTTTTGATTATCGTATAAAAAAGGCTGCGCTAAAGCTTCGTGGTCTTATAAGTGAAGCAACGGGTAATTTTCATAAATTTGCAGTTTTGACCGATAAGTCAACGGATGGCATTTTAATTAAATGCAACCCCGAAATTAGCTCTCAAGCTTATAATATTACTACAACTGACTCCGTTTTGCTTATTGAAGCAGGTGATAATGCCGGTGCTTTTTATGGTATTCAGACAGTTATTCAGCTTGTAAATGCAAACGGAATGGCTTTACCTGTGGTAGAAATTGAAGACTGGCCTGATTTGGAATATCGCGGTTTTTATCACGATGCTACCCGCGGGCGTGTGCCTTCAGTTGATGGTGTAAAGGAAATTGTTGACCAAATTGCTCTTACAAAAATGAATTCGCTTCAGTTTTATGTTGAGCATCCGTTTGAGTTTTCGGAATTTTCAAATATTGGTAATTCCTATGATGATATTTTAACTGCTGAAGATTTGCTGGAAATTGATCAGTATTGTTACGACAATTTTATAGACTTTATTCCTTCATTGTCGACTTTCGGTCATTTATACGAGCTTATGATGAAGCCCGAATATAAAGAACTATGTGAACTGGCAGATTATAAGCCGCAAAAGCATTTCTTCCGTGAAAGAATGGAACACCACACCATTAACCCATCCGATCCTCGTAGCTTTGATTTGATTTGTTCACTTATTGATCAATATTTACCCCTTTTTAGGTCCCAATATTTTAATATTTGTTGTGACGAGACTTGGGATTTGGGTAAGGGCAGAAACGAAGGTAAGGATCCGGCAGAGCTTTATATCGGTTTTGTCAGCAAGCTTTGTGAACACCTAACTTTTCTTGGGAAAACCGTTATGATGTGGGGCGATATTGCTTTAAAGTATCCGGAAATGCTGTCTCGCATACCTGAAGGTACAGTAATGCTAAACTGGGGTTATGATAAAGAACCCGATATTAGCAGAATTGAAAAAATCAAGAATTGCGGCATTCCTCAAATAGTTTGTCCCGGCAATACTGCTTGGCATCGTTTTATGGAAGACCCGACCGTTTCTGTTCCTAACATCACAATTATGAATAAAGCAGCGGTAGATAATAAAGCTATCGGTATGCTTAATACTAACTGGGGTGACTGCGGTCATGCTGCGCCTTTCAAATGTACGCTTTACGGTACGTTAATTGGTGCTGAAACTTCTTGGAATGCTTCAACCGATATTAACGAGGATTACGAAAAACGTGCTTCGAAATTCCTTTATGGCGTAGATGAAAATATAATTTCAATGTACGCTGAAGTGTCGCATAAAGCTTATTGGACTGCACCGTATCACCGTTTTTGCGAGTGGCTATTTGACCGTAAACCGATTTGGTATGAAGGCACACAAAAGGATTGTATGGAGTCTATCGTTTTATGTGAGGACTTTATTGAAAAAATTGAAAGCCTTTCGGGCTATGATGAACGCTTGCAGGCTATCATTATTGCCGTTAAAGGTAATATACTTTTGAATAATTGTTTGCTTTATATTACCCCCGACTGTAAGCCGGTTGTTGATGTTAAAGCATACCTATATGAATGGTTTGAGGATTATGAAAAGCTTTGGCTTTCTGATTCTAAACCGAGCGAGCTTTGTGAAATTATTAAATTTTTTGAGGAAATTTTAAGATAAGCGGGGTTTTAAGTTATGCAATTTAAGCTTTTATCTTCACTTGAAAAATGCTTTTTAGATGAAAAAATTGAGGACAAGAAGGAATATACAAAAGGTTCTTGTCTTAAAAATGAATGCTTTCAGTTTCAGGTGGCCTATACAAGAGAAGGCGGGATTCAGCCCGAAGGCGATACCAGCTTTGCTAAAGTAGAGTTGGTTTCTCCCATTGCTGAACACATCACCCTTCGCCGTGTCGAGCCTGTTGCTGTTAAGCGTGCGGCTTATACCTTCCGTTATGATGAAAATTATCTTCGCCGTGAATCGGGCTTATATCCCGACCTTTTGATTCCGCTTTTTGATGGTAATAAAATCGGTCATAACGAATTTTTGCAATCTATTTGGGTTGAATTTGACCCTAAGGGTGAAGTCGAAGCAGGTATTTATCCCATTACTCTTAAATTTACCGCTAACGAAGTGGGTACTTACTTTGGTGAAGTTACCTTTACGTTAGAGGTAATTGATGCCCTCCTTCCTGAGCAGGAGCTTATTTATACACAATGGTTTTACTGTGATTGTCTTAAGACCTATTATAATACCGAAACCTTTGACGAACGACATTGGCAGATAATTGAAAACTTTATGAAAACTGCAGTAAAACGTGGTATTAATATGATTTTAACACCTATTTTTACCCCGATTTTAGATACTGCACTTGATACCGAAAGACCCACAATACAGCTTGTTGACGTTTATCTTGATAAAGGTAAATACACCTTTAATTTTGATAAGCTGGGCCGTTGGATCGACCTTTGCAATAAGGTTGGTGTAAAGTATTTTGAAATATCTCACTTGTTTACACAGTGGGGCGCAAAGCTTTCCCCTAAGGTTATGGCAACCGTTGACGGTGAATATAAAAAGCTATTTTCACCGCAGACTACTTCTGCAACAGGTGATGAATACGTAACCTTTTTAAATGCATTTTTACCCGAGCTTATTGCTTTTCTTAAATCAAAGGATAATGCTGACAAGCGTTGCTATTTCCATATTTCTGACGAGCCTAAGACCGAGCATCTTGAAAGCTATGCGGCTGCAAAGGCTGTTGTTAAAGATTTACTTAAGGATTATCCCTTCCTTGATGCGTTGTCACATTACGATTTTTACGAGCGGGGTCTGGTTGATTTACCCGTTCCTTCGCTTGAATTTATGGAAAACTTTTACGGTAAAGTACCCGAGCTTTGGGGTTATTACTGCTGCTGGCAGGCAATTGAGGTGTCTAACCATTTCATAGCACAGCCTGCCGCACGTAATCGTATTATCGGCCCGCAGATTTATAAATACGACTTAAAGGGTTTTTTGCATTGGGGTTATAATTTCTATTACGGCCGTCAGTCTTATGACTTTGTTAACCCCTACCTTACGGCTGACAGCGACTGCTTTGGACCTGCGGGTGACTCTCACGTGGTTTATCCCGCACAAAACGGTGAAGCTTATGAATCCACTCGTTTAGACGTTTTCCACGATGCTTTGCAGGACGTTCGTGCATTCAAGCTTTGTGAACAGCTTTACAGCAGAGAATTTGTTATGAACATAATTGAAGATGGTATCGGCGAGCTTACTTTTAAAAAATATCCGTGGGATGCTGATTATATTCTTAATCTTCGTGAACGCATTAATCAGGCAATTAAAGCAAAAATTTAAGGTGACTTTTTTATGAAAATTTCTTTTTTAGAAAATGAAGTTTGGTGGGGCACAGGCGTTGTGCTTGCTAAAGATATGCCTTTTGATAAAAACACCGATAAAAAAATGGGCTTTTTGTCAAAAGAGTATTATCTTGGTGCGAGTAATCAAGTTACTACAATGTTTTTATCAAACAAGGGTCGTTATATATGGATTAACGAGCCTTATGATTGTCATATCAAAGACGGTGTTTTTGATTTTTCTACCGACAATGTCGAGCTTGTTAATGCAGGTGACTGCTTACGTGATGCTTTTCAAGCCGCACGAAATAAACATTTTAAGGTAAAGGGTGACCCGATAGAGCCGAAATTCTTTGCGACCGCTCAGTATAACACCTGGATAGAGCTTATGTATAACCAAAATCAGAAGCAGATTTTGGAATATGCACATAAAATTGTTGACCTTGGTTTTCAGCCCGGTATTTTAATGATAGATGAGGGTTGGCAACAAAATTACGGTATGTGGGATTGGCATACCGGCCGTTTTCCCGACCCTAAAGCTATGGTTGACGAGCTGCACGAGCTTGGCTTTTCTGTTATGCTTTGGGTTGTGCCGTGGGTTGCGGCCGACTCAGCGGCTTACCGCCACCTTACAATGGTTGATTGGAAAAAGCATCATTTCTTGCGCACAAAAGAAGATAAAATTGCGCTTATGAAATGGTGGAACGGTGTCAGCGTATTACTTGACAGTAAAAATGAAGCTGATATGGAATTTTTAGATAATCAGCTTCAGAAGCTTGTCAGTGATTACGGTATTGACGGCTTTAAGTTTGACGGTGGTTCAACCGGCGCATACAAAGAGTGCTTAAACGGTGAGGTTGATGATACGTATACCGAGTTTGAACGCAACCGCGCGTGGAATGAATTTGGTTATCGCTATAAATTCCATGAATATAAAGACAGCTATAACTGTGCCGATTTAAGTATGGTGAGCCGACTTTGTGATAAGCTTCACCGCTGGGATAAAAACGGTCTTAACGAGCTTATTCCTAACGGTTTGGTTAGTGGAATTTTGGGTTATCCCTTTATTTGTCCGGATATGATAGGTGGCGGTGAATATTTTTCATTCCTTCAGCCCGACTTCAAATTCGACCAAGAATTATTTATAAGAATGTGTCAATGCTCTGTATTTTTTCCAATGATGCAGTATTCTTTAGCACCTTGGCGCGTGTTATCACCCGAAAATCTTGAAATTGCAGTTAAATGCACAAAGCTACATTCACAATATGCCGATTATATTGTTGGTCTAGTGAATGATTCTGTCAAGACCGGTGAACCGATTCTTAAAATGATGGAGTATTCATACCCCGGCAACGGTTATGAATATATAATTGATCAGTTCCTTTTAGGTGATGATATGCTTATTGCACCTGTAATTAAAAAGGGTGCTGTCACAAAAGACATTGTTTTCCCTGAAGGTAAGTGGGAAGATGAAAACGGTAAAATTTATGAAGGTCCTGCAACAATAACAGTTGATGCGCCGCTTGAAGTTTTACCTTATTTCAAACGAGTAAAATAATAAACTATTAATCAGAAGGGAGGGAGTATCTGTGCTGTGTGCTCTTCTTGTCAGCAGTGAAGAAAAAACCATTCAGCATTTTCGTTCAGTGGCGTTAAGCTTTGGATGTGTGTTGAAGGTTGCCGAATCTGAAGAAGAATATTACGAATTTGCGGCCGATACACCCTTTACAGCAATATTTTTGGACTGCGAATCATTTAAAGATGATTCAATTGAAAACGTTTATAATAATTTGTTTGGTCGTTTTACTAAAACAAAATTTTATTTGTTTAATAAAAATAGCGAATTTAGTTGCAATTTTAACGACGTACAGTATATAATCGGTTTAAGCAATGTTTACAATACGTTTTTAGAAATTTTTTCGCAATATGAAAACCGCCCACAAGAAATATTAACAGGTATACGTACTTGCATTAATAATGATTTGGATAATTTGTGTAATGGTAAAAGACTTGCAGCAATTTATCCAAACACTACAGAAAAGGTTGACGATAAAATATTATCGGCTTTTCCGATTGATTTACTACCTGAAAGGGTTGAATTCTTTTCGGATTCGACAGCGGTATATTTACTTGCGGATACATCGTCAAATAATTTAAACCGTCTTTGTTATAACGTTATTATTGAATTACACAATATTAATATAACGTCTTTTGCGGTGTTTACTGATGTTATCACTTCATTTGATGATGCTTGTTGTTTATTTGCAGACGTAAATTCTTATGCAACTAAATTAAGGCTTGAAGGCCATGATAATGATGTTTATTACTATAATAATGAACTGAATTTTCTTGAGCCATTCGATAATATAATTAAAAAGGCTCAGGCAACAGGTATAAATATCCGTTCAGGCAAGGGCGAAGCAAAGATAGAGGCAATCATTGATGGCTTTTTGAATCAGTCACAGCTTGGTGGTGCTTCGATTGTAAATATTCAGTTTTTGGTATGTGAGGTTTTGCGTTCGGCATTTGATGAAGACGTACTATATAATAATTTGTTCGCTATTATAAGCAGTAAGAACATAAGTGAGCTTAAGAATTTACTTATTACAGTTTGTGCAAAGGAATTAATAGGACAGGGCGATCTTGAGGTTTCGGGTAACGACAGAATTATAAGACAAATCTGCGAAATCATTGAAAATGAATATGCAAGCGAACTTTATCTTGACCGCGTTGCCGAGCAAATTTATCTTTCACCTGCTTACATAAGCCGTATATTTAAAAAGAGCACCGGTATGAACTTTGTAAAGTATTTAAATGAGGTGCGCCTTAAAAAGGCAGCTGCACTTTTAATTGAAGATGATTATCCCATCAATGAAATAAGTAAGAAGGTTGGCTTTTCTGATGTATCATATTTCTGTTCTTGCTTTAAGAAGAAATATGGTATGACAACTGTTCAATACCGTCGTGCATACGTTTTAAAAGAAATTGAGGTATAATTTAATTGTTCAAGTATTATTTGTTCAAAATCATCCGCGCGATTATTCCAACAAAGCAAAACGATAAGAAAACAATAATTATAAAAAGTGTGTCCATTGTTGCCGTACTTGGTATAATTATATGTTCAGTATTGTTAGGGTCTATCGAATTTGAGCACGCTGTTTTGCGCCATAAAAATAAAAAAATTCAAAGCGTTATGAATAATATTATGGAAGAACGCGATTCTGACAGTGAAGTTTATGATTTTGGGCTTTTATATGAACAGAATCCTGATATACGCGCTTGGATTGTCATTCCGGGCACCGATATTAATTATCCTATTTGTCAAACAGACAACAACGATTTTTATTTAAATCACAGCTTTGATAAAAAATTCAGCGCTTTTGGTACGTTGTTTTTTGATTATGAGAATGACGTTAAACTCTCACAAAATATAACCGTTTATGGTCATTCGGTTAAAAACAGTCAGATGTTTACCAATATACGAAGATATGCGACACTTGATTATTATAAAGAGCATCCAATAGTCCAACTTATTACTCCTGAAGGCAAGTACGAATATAAAGTATTTGCGGCAATGGTTATGAATGCCGTGCCCGAGGATGATAACGGCTATCTTTATAAGTTTAATCAGACCGATTTTGACCGTCAGCGTGATTTTGTAAATTGGGTGGACGAGGCTTTTCAACGCAGCATTATTCAAACGCCTGTTGATATTCGTACTAATGATCGCATTTTGACCTTGTCCACTTGCGGTTATGAATTTGAAAATCAGCGTTTTGTTGTAATGGCACGTTTGTTGCGTTATGATGAATTTGAAAGTAACGTTGTTCAGGTTGAAGAGGCTACGCTTAATCCAAATCCAAGATATCCCAAAAAGTGGTATGACATTAAAAAAATGGAATACCCTTGGGATGATATTTAAAATTTATTCTTCGGTGAACTTTAATGTGTAAAAGATTTAAAACAGCTTTTGCGGTTTTTTTAAGTGTTGCGCTTGCGTTACTTTCTGCTTGTTCACAAAATGATGAAGCAAAAGTTACACCATTGTTTAAGCTTGAAGAAACCGCAAAGCATGCGGTTGTTGAATTACCGCAGTCTGACCGTTTTTATAAATTACTTGATGAAAACGGTAAAATAGACACTAGTTATTTGGAAATTGCAAATGTTACAAATATTAAAAAGAATTATGACGGCAGGGTATATATTAAATATAACGATAGTCCTTTTTATCTGAACCCTGTTTATATTTCTTATGACCAGATTTTAAATAATCGGCTTATATCTGCTGAAAATAAAACTGCCGCTTTGGAAGAATGCTTTTTAAAGGCCAAAGAAAATGGATTTGAAACTGTTGCGTTGTATGTTAATTGGTGGGATTTTTACAACGGTACAAGCTATAATTTTGATTTTTATAAAATTTATTATACTCTTGCAGATAAATATGACTTAAATGTTTCCGTTATATGGAACTGTTATGCAAAGCTTGGCTTTATGCCTTGGCAGACAGACAGGACTAAATATCCCGCATTGTCTACTGTCACAACAGCTGAAGTGCCTGACCTTTCACAGGAAATATATGTAAACGAAGCTTGTGAAGCAATCACACAGTTTTGTGCTTGGCTTAATTATATTGATTATAATCGTCGTACTGTATTGATTCAGCTAGAAGATGAGGTTAATACTGATTACGGAAAAGGCGCTTGGCTTTCGCAATATGTAAGCTTTTCAAATTTAATTACTAAAATGTCACTGGCAGTTAAAACCTCACATTATAGAATGGTTACTACCATTGGTTATACCTTTATTGATTATTATCAGGATTTTGACGGCTTTAGCGGTCGTGATAGAATTGATTCATTACTTGAAAAAGATACTATTGACGGCATAGGTGCGTCTTTTCTCAATATTCAGAATTCTGACGTAAACTTGTTTAACAATAACAATAAACTTTGTTACGTTTCAAAATTATCACCGGCTACAAGCGACTTTTTTTCAAAGGCCCTTACGTTAGTTAAGCAGGGCTGTATGTTTGGTGTATATGAGATTAAAAGCTTTGATCTTGCGGTAAACTGCGGTATGTATCGTACTCATTCAACCGACTGGCAAGTTCGCGATACTCAAAAGGTGGATCGCGGTATTCTTGCTTATAAGGGTATGCTTGAAGCCGCCACAATAGACGTAAGCGATTTTATAAAGGGTCTTAATAAAATCGGACCTGTAATTGCAGAAGTAAGCCTTCTGGATATTACGGTTTTTAATATTGACACTGAAAACAATTACTTATTTTCTTATGAAGTTGGGGACACAATAGCGAATCTCAATAATACTGAAAACATTCCATTTACTTATAATTCGGCTGCTGTTTGTGTTGTTGACCCTTATTCAAATTACTATGTATTTTCATTTTATTCCACGTCATATTTTTCAGTAAATTGTAAAGGTCAATTATCACTTACGGCCGGCAGGTTTTCTGACGGTGAATGGGTTAATGAATCAGACCCGATAGAAACAGTAGATAATCGTGCTCGAATATCGTCCGGTGTGGCATATAAATTTAGAATTGATAAATAATTTTTAACCTTTGGTTATTAAAATAAAATATTTTTTCGGGAGGAAAAAATTATGAAAAAAACTGCAATTCGCCTTTGCGCACTTGTGTTGGTGCTTATTATGGCATTATCTTGCTTTGCAGGCTGTAAAGGCAAAAATGCAACTAACTCAAAAGGAATGTATGATGTAACTAAGCTTGATAAGATAGTTGCTGCCGAAATGCGTGAAGTAAACGGCAGACCTGTTATCTATCACAACGGCAAGCCCTATCACTATTATTCAATGCACCTTCGTTGGGACCATCTCGAAGGTTATAACGATGAGCAACGTATGGAGCTTTATGAAGAAGGCTTTAAGGTAATAAAAGAAAGCGGTTTCGATACAGTTATTCTTTATATAAGTTGGAAAAGTATATTTGATGGTAAAAAGTATGACTTTTCTGAACTTGAAATGCACTACGAGCTTGCTAAAAAATATGACTTAAAGGTTCATCTTAACTGGTTTGGTTATGACGTTTGCGGTTTTGGCGGCTATATGCCTTGGCAGAAGGATAATTTTGAAAAATATCCTCCGCTTCACGGTATGGACGGTGCACCGCTTTTGACCGAAGCTAACAACTATATCCCGGACTTTTCACAACAGATTTATATTGATGAGGTTACCGAAGCGCTTCAGCAGGTTTGTGCGTGGCTTAACGTTAACGATAAAGACCGCAGAACTGTTGCTATTCAGCTTGAAAATGAGCCCGGTAATGAAGAAGGCGGTAACGGTCTTTGGATGAGTCAGTTTTTGAATCTTGCTGCATTGCTTAATGCAGAAGGTAAGGCAATTAAAGAAAGTTCATATTCAATGATTACATACCTTAACCTTATGTCTGCCGGTTATAATAAAGAGGCTGAAGGATATGACTTCAACGAAAGACTCAAGTATCTTTGCGAGCAGGAATATATTGATATTGTAGGTTATGATGATTATACCACCAACCCGAATCCTACACTTAAAACACTTGAACATAATGATAATCTTCCAACTTATGCAGAATATTCACCTTCATCTTATGCTGTTCCCGGACAGATTAACCAGATTTTCTCAAAGGGTTATGGTCTTAGCTTTTATCAGATTACTAACTATCGTGACCTTGGTGTAGGTGGCTTCTATCGCTATAATAGCCCTGTTACCGGCATTGAAAAGCGTGACGGTACACAAAAGCTTCCCCCAAACACAATTTCTCCCACATTAAGTCAGGCTTTAGAGCTTGACTGTGAAGAAGTTGTTCAGATGAACAAGGCAATCAAGGCTTTACGCGAGCTTATTATTACTGAAAAAATTAATAATATTATGGCATTCAATAACACCCTTAAAAACGATGTTAATGCTGTTAAGCTCTGCAATAAGCAGAAAATTACTTATCATTACAGTGATACTTCAAAGCAATATGGAGGTAGTGGTCTTGTTATCGGTGCGGCTGATGGCAATTTCTATCTTTATTCTTCACGAAATGCCAGCTATTCATTCCAATCCGATATTAAAGAAGTTACTACAGGCTCATATTCAGAAGGAAAATGGACCGAAAGCGGCAAGGTAACAGTTGAAAACAACACATTCAATGTAGAACCCGGTCTTGCTTACAGGGTTGTTCTTAAATAATTTTTTGGAGAGTTTTATGCTTCATAAAAATATTACACGCATTACCGCGGTAATTCTTTCTGTTTTAATGTTATTTTTAGTGGGTTGTTCGGGCGGTAAAACGCCCGATAAGCCCCAAAAAGGTGATAAGAATCCGTGGTCTGTCACAAAGTATGACAGGTCAGAGATCATTGATAAAAACGGAGAATACATAATTGAAAATTTAAATAATGTTACCGTTTCTGAACTAAAAAAGGTAGGGAATAAACAGGTTATTTATCACCTGGGTCAGCCCTATCTGTTTCGTGCTATTCATTTTCGATACGACCATTTGATAAGTGCAAATCTAGATAAGCAAACACGTGAAAAAACCTTTGATGACGGTATGCGTCTTGCTAAAGAGGCGGGGTTTAATACAGTAATCCTTTATTTGGGCTGGGGTCGTTTTTACGATGGTAATAATTACGATTTTTCTGAAATTGAATATCAGTACAGTGTTGCTAAAAAGTATGATATGAAAATACTTTGGAATTGGTTTGGTTATGACGTTTGCGGCTTTGGCGGTTACAGGGATTGGCAGCTTAAGGATATGGAAAAATATCCGCCATTAAAGGATGAAACCGGCGAAATTATTTATGGCACAGGTTACGCTAAGGATAAACCGATTCCTGATTTGTCTGCTCAGGCTTTTATCGATATTGAGGTCGAGGCCTTAAATCAGCTTTGTGCTTGGCTTAATGTTAATGATACTGATCGCAGAACCGTTGGTATTCAGATCGAAAACGAGCCTAACAACACCGAAGGTGGTCATGGGCTTTGGTTCAGTCAGTATGGTGCTCTTGCAAATTTAATTAATCAACTTGCAAAAGCAATTAAAGAAGGCCCTTACTCAATGATAACCTATGTTAATTTAATGACATCGGGTGCAAATGATATTGTTGAGGGCAGAGCATGGGAAGAACAGATTAAAGGTTATATTGACCTTGAATATCTTGATATTACAGGCTATGATTATTACGGTTCATCATTGACTCCCGATTATGATGCTGTAAAACAGGGTGATAATCCTTTTGTTATGGTAGAATTCGGTACTTGTGTATGGAACGTTCCCGGTCAGACAAATTATATGCTTTCAAACGGTTGGGGTATGGGATATTATCATCTGGTTTATTATAATGAGGTTGGTAAAAGCACAAGCGGTCTTTATCGTTTCGGCAGTAAGGAAAATCCCTTTATTCTGCGTGAAGGTGTTGCCAATTTAAAGGGTGCTTATGAGGATCAACCCGAGCTCTTAGCCGTTGAATATTTTGAAATGAATAAATCAATTAACGCTTTAAGTGAAATTATTGCTATAAGCGATCCAAATAATATGGTGTGTTTTAATAACACTATGAAGTTAAAAAAAGTTGAAAATAAAGGCTTTAAAGGTAAATTTTTCACATTTAAGGTTGATAATGGTTCTGACCTTTACGGCTCTACCGGTTTACTCATTAAAGCTGATAATAATACATATTACACCTACGCTTCAAAGACTGCAGAAATATCGTATAAAAACGGTACAATTAAATCTGCAAGTGAAGGTGTATATAAAAACGGTAAATGGGTAAAAGCACGTGATATTGAGATTAATGATGGTGTTATGACTTATGAAGCAGGCAAGGCATATCAGATAATAGTTTGATCTGTTTCGATATAAAGGAGAGTTATATTATGTTTAATTCTAAATTTAATCGGTTTTTGGCGGCAGGAATGGTGTTTATAATCTTAATATTGTCTGGCTGTACTGCTAAAAAGAATGTTAATGCTTCGGTTGAAAATAATAATATTCCGTGGGCTGTCACAAAATATGATGCTGCTGAAATTATTGATGGAAACGGCGAGTATATTATAGATGAGCTGACACCTGCAACTGTTGCGGAACTTAAAACTGTTGGTGATAAACAGGTGATTTATCATCTCGGTAAGCCTTATCTTTTTCACGCAATGCATTTAAGAATTGACCATCTGCAAAGTGCCGGTTTGGATGAAGTAACCTTAAAGTCAACCTTTGAAGAAGGTATGCGCAGAATTAAAGAAGCAGGTTATGACACCGTAATTCTTTATCTTGGCTGGACGCGTTTTTACGATGGCGAGAATTATGATTTTTCTGAAATTGAATATCAGTACAGCATCGCGAAAAAGTATGACCTTAAAATTATGTGGAACTGGTTTGGCTATGATGTGTGCGGTTTTGGCGGTTATAGAGATTGGCAACTTGATGACTTGGAAAAATATCCGCCGCTTAAAGATAGCAACGGCAATATAATGTATGGTACAGGAGATGCTGAAGGCAGACCTATTCCCGATTTGTCTGTGCAGTCGTTCATTGATATTGAAGTCGAGGCTTTAAATCAGCTTTGTGCTTGGCTTAATGTTAATGATACTGAACGTCGCACAATTGGTATTCAGCTTGAAAACGAGCCCAATCACGTTGAAGGCGGTCACGGCCTCTGGTTCAGTCAGTATGAAGCACTTGCAAATCTGCTTGACGAGCTTGGCCGTGCGATTAAAGAAGGACCATATTCGATGATTACATATCTTAACCTGATGTCTGCAGGCTGGGATCAGCTTGATGAAAACGGTGAGAAGACTGTATTCAGCAAGCAGATAAAGGGGCTTATTGATAAGGAATATATTGACATTGTGGGTTATGATATTTATACTAATTCAACAAGTCCAAGTAATGTTAAAGCAACTGTTGTTGAACAGGGTGATAATCCGCGTCTTATGGTTGAATTCAGTCCGTGTGCATGGGCTGTACCTGCGCAGAGTAATGTTTTGTTAAGCGAAGGCTACGGCATTGGCTATTATCAGGTTCTGTTATATAATGATACTATAAATTCCGGCGGTCTTTATAGATTTGGCGGCAAAAATAATCCGTATGTAATACGTGATGGTTCCCAAAATCTGGGCGGTTCTACTTATAACAACGAGCTTGAGGTTGTTGTCGGTGAGTTTATTCTTATGAATAACTCAATTAAATCGTTAAGTGAGCTCATTGCTGTTTCGGCAAATGAAAATATGACCTATTTTAATACGGATATGAAAATTAATTTTTCTGAAAGCAAAAAAATAGGCGATACTTCTTTTAACTTCGTTACAGATTGTTTGGCTGATCGTTATGGCTCTACCGGTCTGCTTATAAAAGCCAATGATAATACTTATTACACTTACGCTTCTAAAACTGCAACAATCACGTTAGATGGCGGTATTAAATCGGCCAGTGAGGGTGTATACAAAGACGGTAAATGGGTTAAAACACGTGATGTCGAGATTACTGACGGTGTTATGACCTATGAAGCAGGTAAGGCTTATCAGTTTATAATCTGATGCCTTAAAAAAGGAGTTGAATTATGAAAGATTCTAAATCAATTCGTTTAGTTGCGTTGTTTTTGGTATTGGTAATGTCTTTATTATCAGGTTGTGCCGCTAAAGAAAAAAACACAGCAAAGGTTGATTCACAAAAAAAGCCTTGGTCTGTTACAAAATACGATACGGCTGATATTGTCAACACAGATGGTCAGTATATTATATCCAAGCTTACTCCTGCAAAGGTTGCCGAGCTTAAAACCGTAGGGGATAAGCAGGTTGCTTACTATCTTGGAAATCCTTTTCTTTATCATGCAATCCATATAAGATATGACCATCTGTTAGAAGCAAATCTTACAGAAAGCGAACGTCACGAAATATTTGAAGAAGAATTTCGTCTTGCTAAAGAGGCCGGCTTTGAAGTCGTAAGTCTTTATTTCTCATTAGGCCGTTTGTATGATGGTGAAAAGGTTGATTTTTCCGAGGTTGAATATCAATATAATCTCGCAAAAAAGTATGATCTTAACATTGTTATTACATGGTTTGGACATATGGTTTGCGGCTTTGGCGGTTATCAGTCTTGGCAGATGAATGACCTTGAAAAATATCCCCCATTAAGGGATTCAAACGGCAATATTATGTATGGCACGGGTCCCGCTGACGGCAAAATGATACCCGATTTTTCGGCTCAGGGCTTTATACAGGATGAAGCCTATGTTTTAGAACAGCTATGTGCATGGCTTAACGTTAACGATACCGAACGTCGTACTGTTGGTATCCAGATAGAGGATGAACCCAACAATATGGAAGGTGGTCATGGCCTTTGGTACAGCCAATATGAAAACGTTCGTGATTTTATTGGCGAAATGGCTAAAACAGTTAAGCAAAGTGCTTATTCAATGTTAACCTATACCACTCTTATGTCTTCGGGCTGGGATCAACTTGATGAGAACGGTAAAGAAACTGTATTTAATGAACAAATTAAGGGTTTTATTGACCTTGAATACCTTGATTCTACAGGTTATGGCACATATACCACAAACATTAATCCGCGTGTCAGCGGTATTGAGCAGGGTGATAACCCTCGCTTTATGGTTGGCTTTGGCGCATGTCAGTGGCCTATAAATGGTCAGACTAATTTGCTTTTAAGTAATGGCTACGGTATATGCTATTATCAGCTTGTTTTATTTAATGATGATAAAGCAAACAGTTGCGGTCTTTATCGATTTGGCAATAAAGATAATCCGTTTATTCTTCGCGATGGCACACAAAAGCTTGGCGGGGAATACGACGGCGCTTTGGAAGCTATTACTTCTGAATTTATTTTGATGAACAACTCGGTTAAATCGCTTAAGGAATTAATTGCAATTTCGGCCAATGAAAATATGACCTATTTTAATAACGGTATCAAAAATGTATTTTCTGAAAGTAAAGCTTTAGACGACAAAAACTTCACCTTTAAAACTAATTGTGTTGATGAACGTTACGGCTCAACTGCTTTATTAATAAAGGCTGATGAGAATATATATTATACCTATGCTTCAAAAACAGCTACACTCACAGTTAACGGTGGCATTAAAGCTGCGAGTGAAGGTGTATATAAAAACGGCAAATGGGTTAAAACCCGCGATATTGAAATTGTTGACGGTGTTATGACCTATGAAGCAGGAAAAGCTTATCAATTTATCATTTAATTTCCTTATTTGATAGTTATGACAATTATTGATATAATTATTTTTTGAAAATTGTATTATATTGCGCTTTTATTAAAAAATTCTTGACTTGAAAGTCTTTTTTTGATAAATTAACACTTATAAAAGCAATTACTTATGCTAAAAGGAGAATTTATAATGAAGAACTTTATTAAAAAGTTTGGCGCTGTTTTAGTTGCTTTAACATTGGTTTTTGCAATGTTTACAGGCTTTACTGTTTCTGCTGATGAAGCTGCAATTAAGCTTCCCGAAGGTATTGAAATTATTGACGGTGAGGTTTACAGCTTTCGTGAAGTGCTTGATAACGTAACTGTTGGTCTTGACCATGCTGCAATGGACGAAGTTTATTTTGACGGTTACCAGTGGAACCTTACCACTCGTCAGTCCTTTACAGACGGTCCTTGGGGCATTAAGGACACCTGGTGGGCACGTGAAACTGCCGTTAAAGACACCTATGCTTGCATTTGCGCTTCAGGTGCAACCGGTGATAATAATAGCGAAATTTGGAATAACCACGAAATGATGGTTGAATGGAACGTTGCTGACCCGACTGATAAAAAGATTTATTGGTCACTTCAGCCGTTGTGGTCTTGTTCTGCCACTACCTGGATCAATTTCGTTGCGCCCCATACAGGTAAAATTGTTTTATTTGAAGAATACGGTGCACAGATTACCGCTTGCAGTGAAGAGGCACCCTTCTGGTCATTCCAGCAGGATAAAAACCGTCCTTGGAAGATTACTGTTGAAAAGAACGACGTTAAGGTTTGGCCTATGGATGAGGATGCGGTTGTTCTTGATAAGAATAACCGTGCAATTGATTTCCCTTCACTTGGTAAAACTGGTGTAATGCCTGTTACTGAAGGCGATATCATTTCCATTCGCATCGACGTTGCAGGTGAATTTGAATCTAAAGTTGATTCCTCTGAATATTTTGGCACAAGTATTCATGGTATGACAACCGCAACCTTTAATCCTTGTGTTGCTTATACCGAAATTGAAGAACCCGCACCCGAAGTTGAAGACACCTTTGATGATGTTGATGATAACACTGATGAAAATGAAAATGATAATGATGACGATCTTGGCTGGATTCTTTATGTTATTATCGGTGCAGGTGTACTTGTTGTTGCTGCTGTAGCAGTTGTTATTGTTCTTGTTGTTCTTAAAAAGAAGAAGGTAGCTCCCGCTGCATCAGAAAATCTTTCTGAAACTGAAGCTTTAAATGAAGAACCGAAAGATGATAAAACCGAATAATTAATTTCAGAAAAAATGCACCCTTCGGGGTGCTTTTTTCTATATAATTTTTTAATATCTTTAGTAATATTTTGCACATTTTTTTAAATTCACTTGACTAATTTTATAAACTTTGATAAATTATTGATATAATTTTTACTTTAAAAGGGAGTATACTTATGAAAAGTTTACTTAAAAAATTCGGTGTTTCATTGGTTGCTTTAACATTGGTTTTTGCAATGTTTTCAGGCTTTGGTGCATCTGCACTTCCCGAAGATAACACCGTTGCCGCTTTTGGACAGGAATGGGAAATTCTTGAGAATGAAGTTTACGGTTGCTATGAAATTTTGCAGGAATGTGTAGAAGATCTTGAACCGGACGATTATGAAGAGGTTGATATGGATGATATGCCTTGGTACTTCAATCTGGAGGTTGCTAAGGATTGGTGGTATGCATCTACATATTACTATACCGCCGATGGTCCTGTTGAGGATAATTTTGCTTGCATAAGCCCGCAGTCACTTGATACTTATGCAAAACCCGGTGAAGAAAAATATGAAGAAGTAGTTGCAAAACGCATTGCCAATTATGCTTCATCAGTTGCGCTTGATAAGCAGGGTGAACGTCTTGCTGTAACAACCCGCGGTCCTTGGACAGGTAACAACGGTCAGGCAAAGCTTGTTTTTGTTGCACCTAAAACCGGTAAGGTTGTACTTTTTAACGAAGGTTTAATTGAAGCTGCAACAAAAGATTCACCCTTCAGTGCCTTCAGTGATCCTGTTGGAAGCGGTACTGTTGAAATTTGTCTAAAAAAGAATGATACCGTAATTTCTGATAGATTAACAATTTCGGTTGACAGTCGTACCGCTGAGTTCCCCAAAGCCGGTACAACCGGTTGCTTCAAGGTTTTTGAGGGTGACGAAATTGAAATTAACATCAGAGCTTATGACTGTACTTGGGAAAATAATACCATATTCATTGACCCTGTTGTTGCTTATACCGAGGTTGAAGAGCCTAAGGTAAAGCCTGATGAAAATCTCGATGATACAACTGATACTAAGGATGACGAAGGTAAGGATGGTCCAGATGTTTTGCTTTTCGTTATCATTGGTGCAGGTGTTCTTGTTGTAGCTGCCATTGCAGTTGTTTTGGTAATTGTTTTTAAAAAGAAAAAAACTGTT
This sequence comes from Acutalibacteraceae bacterium, assembly GCA_045580625.1. GTDB lineage: Bacteria > Bacillota > Clostridia > Oscillospirales > Acutalibacteraceae > UBA737. The sequence goes on from JAZNOE010000019.1 coordinate 47,230, forward strand.
GCTCCTATAAATGATGATGTAGCTGATGCGGTTTCTGAAGAAACAGACGACAATAAAAACGAATAATATTCTTTAAATTGATAAAGCGCCGCATACGGCGCTTTATCTTTTGAAAATGATGTTAAAATTTTCTTTTGTACTTACTTTTATCAAATAATTTTGAAACTAAATATAAAGGAGAATGAGACAACATAAAACGCGCAATTTTTTAAAATTATCGCAAGAATTTAATATTTAATTTTTTGTGCAAACATTTATAATTAAAATAGTAGATTATATATATTTTTCACAATATTTTTAAAAGGAGAATTTTCAATGAAAAAGCGCATTTCTACTTTACTTGCAATAGTGCTTACAATTGCATTACTTGCAAGCTCGTTTGCAATGCTTGGTGTTTCTGCTGAAAATACAAAGCCTGCAACGAAAATTATCAGCGTTGACGGTTATCAATATGAAATTTATGTTGATAAAAATTACACCGCATATGACTCTATGGCTGCTGCTGTTAACGGTTTAACACCAGACTCAACTGTCGGTGCAGACAATAGCTATCTTGAAGGCCCTGCTGTTAGCTTTGCTAACACTGCATGGAAAGCTGAAGCTAAAAAGCTTTGGGGTGAAGATTTATCAACTCCGACCTATATTAAAACACATGCAGATTATGAACAAATCGCATTCCATCCAAATGCACAAGGCTTTGGTATGTATTCTGTTTCACTTTATAAAGAGGGTCTTCACGTTAATCCTTCGCACGGTTGGCTGGGTCAGACTGATACCCGCTCAATCAATTTAAGTTTTACTGCCCCCGAAGCAGGTATTGTTGTTCTTTACGATACCAAGGGTATGGTTTCTGCATCTAAGGGTGCAAATACTGCTCCTTTCTGGGACTGGCTTGCAGGCAATGTTGGTAAAGACTGGATTTCTTTTTCAATTTATAAGAATGACGATCTACTCTGGCCTTTAAAGAGAGAAGATAACAAGCTTGAAAAGGGTGGCGAACAAATTGCTTTCCCCGATGTTGGACAAATCAACGTTGTTCCCGGTGACGTTATAACCGTTAAGGTTGAAGGTTTTAGTAAGCGCGCAGGTATTGATATTAATCCCGCGGTTGCTTATGCGTTACCTGACCCCAACCTTAACATTCCCGAAGAAAAGATTGATTTTACAATAGGCGACAGCACCTATGAAATCAACAAATATGAGGTTTACGATGCATATACTGCATTGACCGATTTGACAAAGGATGTTACTCCCGGTCCGGTTAAGACTCCTGCCGCTGCAGATACCGACGGTATTATTGAATTTAACAGCAAGTGGGCAATGTCTTATCAGTATACAAATGATGATGGATTTGGTAAAGACCCTTGGGGTGGCACTTTAAGGTATAAATACACTATTCCTTACCGCCACAGCAACGGTTCTAACCCCGGTCTTTACGGTATCCAGGCTTATTCATATCTTTCCATCAATACCTGGAGCAACTGTATGTTTACTTCAGCAGTTACTTTCTTACCCGACAATAAGTCATTATACTTAAGTCCTACAACTGCTTCTGACTATAGAATAGAAGTTGATAGAAACAGTATTAAGAAGGAAAACGTTGCTCCTGCAATTAAGCTTACATTCAGTGCTTACAGAGATGGTGAACTTTATCTCTTTGATAAGAACGGTAAAATTGACGGTAAAGTAAATATTGATCCCTTCTGGGCAAACGAAGCTGTAAGGAATTCAACTGATCCTAACGGTACTATGACTGTTAAGATATTTAAGAACGATGAACAGCTTTGGCCTGCAGAAGGCGAAACTGCTGAACTTAATTTTACCAAAAATTCAATTGAATTCCCCGATTTGGGTGCTATTAAGGTTAACAAGAGCGATAAAATCAGTGTTGTATTCTATGGTGATGTTGAAAAGCCCGACGTAAGACTTGGTGCTATCTGCAACCCCGCAATCGCTTATGCACCTTATGTTGCTCCCACAACTGAAGAGCTTGTTGTAGGTGACAAAACTTATAACGTTCTTATCGGTGAATCTACCGACCTATATTCCGGTTTCACAGCTCTTACTGCTAATATGGAGCCCGGTAAAGCATCTACCCCCAAAGACACAAAGGGTCTTGTGAAGTTTAATGCTAACTGGGAAATGGCATATCAGTTTGTAAGCGATAAGGGTTACGGTAAGGATCCTTGGGGCGGTGACTTGGCTTATAAATATTGCGTTCCTTACTACAGTGCTTCCAATAAAGATTATAATGCACTTTATGGTATTCAGGTTGCAAGCTATTTGGCAGTAAATAACTATAACACCTGTATGTTTACAGCTGCTACAACCTTAATTCCTCAAGGCAAAAAGGTTTACATCAGCCCGACTACTGCTGCTTCCTTTGCTGCTGAAAAGGTTGATAAGTCTGTTACTGCTCCCACACTAAAGATCACTTATAGATCAAACATTGACGGTAAGGCAGTACTTTACGATACCACAGGCTATTTCGATGGCAACGTTGCAAGTGCTCCTTATTGGGCAAATGAAAATGATAAAGCAACAACCAAAATTGAAATTTACAAGAACAAGCAGAAAATCTGGCCTACAGGTGAAGCTCAGGTAATTTCTAAGAACAATATGTCAATTGAATTCCCCGATTTGGGCGAAATCGACCTTAAGATCGGTGACCAGATTAGCTATGTATTTTATGGCAACCCCGAAGCTCCCGGAACTCGTTCCGGTGTAATGTGTAATCCTGCAATTGCATTTACCGAAATCACCAAGAAGGTTGACCCCGCGAAGATTCCCAGAACAGATGCTGATTTCAGCAGTGACGTAATGGTACTTGCAAGTGTAATTGTTGCACTTGGCGGCGTCGTTGTTACCATGGGCTTTATTTCAAAAAAACGTGCTCATAATTAATTCTAAATTTTCTTAATAAAAAACACCCGAATGTAAAATTTCGGGTGTTTACTTTTTTATATATAATTTTCTGTATTCAGTGCAAATACTGTTTTTTACTAATTTTTACCCGATAAAACAAAGGTGCGTTTTGTCACTTTTGTAGGCTTATATATTATATATATGAATAAAGCAAAAAAACAATACAACTGCAAGAATTTAATATTTCAATTTGTCGAAAATAGTTTATAATTGAATTAGTGAATATTTACAATTTTATTTCTAAATTATTATATATTTTTAGCAATACGTAGTGATTTGGAACAAAATTTATTCTTTGGCACTGATAAAAGTGTCTTTTACGGCGCTCGTTGTGAGTCGCCGTTTTATCCGTTTATTATATATTATTAATAATACTAAATTGATAGGAGTCAGGTGTTATGCGATTTAAAAAAACTATGGCATTATCGGTTGCTGTAATTCTTCTTGTGACTGTACTTATGCCTATTTGTTGTGTCAGCGCTGCCCATAAGGAGCCTTACACAGCAGAAGAAATCGATTTGCTTTTATTAGACAAAAGCAACACGTATCAAAAATATTTGGCAAAGGTAGGGGATAAGCCCTTAGCTAAAGACAGCATTGAAATTCAGCTTGATAAATTTTATGCTGTGTCAGATGATGCCAAAATTAAAACACTTGCTTCCTTTGAGGGTAAAGAAAACGTAATTGAATGGGCAAGTGCGGCAGGCAGCATTTCTTATGAGATTGATGTTCCCGCAGATGCTTTTTATTCTGTTAAGTTTACTTATTATCCGCTTAAAGGCTCGGGTAATAAGATAAATCTTGGTCTTCAGGTTGATGACGGATTTCCTTATACTGATCTTACTTCATTTTCTTTAAACCGTACATACAATTCTGCCGAAGGCATTAAGAAGGATACAGCCGGTAACGATTACAACACCACACAGGTTGAAATTTTCGATTGGAATGAAAAATTCGCTACAAGTGATTCGGGTGTCAGTGATCAGCCTTTTTTGGTTTACCTTACTGCAGGTAAGCACAGCATCGTGGTTTATTCATTTAATGAACCTTTTGCCTTGGGCGGCATCACACTTTGTGCACCTGAAGAACATATTACCTATGAAGAATACATTTCTAAAAACGGTAAGATAGTTAATGGCGAATGGGGTCAAAAATATGAAGCAGAGGACACTTTTAAAAAGTCAGAACAAAATATGGTTGCTTCTACAGACCGCACATCAACAAAAAACAGTCCTTTCAATTACACAAAGACCGTTTTAAACGTTATCGGTGGTTCAACCTGGTCTTACGCAGGTCAATGGCTTGAATGGCAGATTGAAGTTCCCGAAGACGGTTATTATGAAATTTATTTAAGATTTAAGCAGTCTTATAAATCGGGTCTTCCTTCACACAGACGTTTATTGGTTGACGGTGAAGTTCCTTTTGAAGAAGCAGACCTTATTCCTTTCGGTTATTCAAACGGATGGCAGGGCAAATCGCTTGCTAACGAAAAAGGTGAAACCCTTTACATTCATCTTACAAAAGGCAAGCACACAGTTCGCCTTGAAAACGTTGTTGGTGCTTTAAGTGATTCAATTGCAAGACTTAATTCTGTTGTTGTTGAGCTAAATAACCTTTATCGTAAATGCCTTATGATTACCGGTACCGAACCTGATATGTACCGTGACTATTATCTCGATAAAGAAATCCCCGAGCTGATTCCCACACTTGAGTCTGCCGCAAAGGAACTTGAGAAGGAATATAAATCTATTAAGAAAGTTATCGGCAGCGACCGTGATGTAAGTGATATCATTAATGTTTTGATATATAATCTTGAGGATATGATCGAATCACCTTCGACCATTCCGCATCGTCTTGATACCTTCAGCGGTAACATTGGTTCACTTTCGTCTTGGGTACTTGAGCTTAAAGAGCAGCCGTTACTTCTTGACTATCTATACGTTTGTCAGCCTAATGCAGATAAGCCCAAGATAAATGACGGTTTCTTCGGTTCAATGTGGCGCGAAATTAAAGCCTTCTTCTATTCTTTCATTACTGATTACAGCAACTTTGCTGATAATTCAAGCTATGATGACGTTATTACCGTTTGGGTAAACTCGGGTCGTGACCAGGCTAACGTTATTAATGCTATGATTAACGATCTTTTCACACCGCAGTATAATATTGGTGTTGATCTTAAGATTACAAACGCAAGTGTAATTCAGGCTTATCTTTCGGGTCGTGCTCCCGACATATCGCTTATGATAGGTCGCGGTCAGCCTGTAAACCTTGCACTTCGCGGTGCACTTTACGATATTTCAAAGCTTGACGGTTTTGATGAAATTAAATCCCGTTTCCAGGAAACCGCTTTTGTTCCTTACACACTTAACGGTGCAGTTTATGCCGTTCCCGATACTCAAAACTTCTATATGATGTTCTACCGTAAGGACATTTTCCAGGAATTAGAATTAACCGCACCGAACACTTGGGAAGAATTTTGGGATGTTATGAAGGTTATTCAGTCGAACAATATGGAAGTCGGTCTTCCTTATACTGCAGTTGATGCAAGTGGTTCGGTTGATAACGGTATGGGTTCAAGAAATATTTTCTCTGCTTTGTTGTTACAAAACGGAGGTCGTTTCTATAATGATGACCTATCCGCAACCGATCTCGGCACTGCCGAAGCACTTGACTCATTCCAAATTTGGACTGATATCTACACCAAGATGGACTCACAGGTAACCTATGACTTCTATAACCGATTCCGTGCAGGCGATATGCCTCTCGGTCTTGCAATGTATACTGAATATAACCGTTTAAGTGCCGCAGCACCCGAAATCGCCGGTCTTTGGGAAATGATTCCGATACCCGGCACTATGAAGGAAGACGGTACAATAACCCGTGCACAGGGTGGTTCAGGTTCTGCTTCGGTTATGCTTCGTGCGGCTAAAGAACACGACAACGTTGAACCCGCTTGGACATTCCTTAAGTGGTGGTGCTCTGCTGAAGCTCAGACACGTTACGCTTTAGACGTTGAAGCAGTTCTCGGTGTTGTTGGACGTGTTGCTACCGCTAACCGTGATGCTTTCAAGAACCTTTCTTGGAGCGGTAAAGAATTCAAAAATCTTATGACCGCTTGGGAAGAAATTGAGGAAATTCCCGAAGCTCCCGGTGGTTATTATCTCACCCGTGATCTTGACAACGCATTCCGCGACGTTGTTTATAATAATCGTAATGCACGCGAATCTTTGCTTAGCTGGAAGCTTAGCGTAGATGCGGAAATCCAGAGGAAACGTGAGGAATTTGGCCTTGAGTAAAGAATATACCAAAAAAGGTAAGATACCTTACCATAAAGATATAGCTAAAAATTGGCAATTGTATTTAATGACCGCACCTTATTTGCTCGGCTTCTTTATCTTCACAATTCTGCCAATTCTCGCGGCGGTTGTTTTAAGCTTTTTCTATTACAATATGCTTGAAACACCTACATTCATCGGCTTCAACAACTATTTTAACTTAATTGTTGCCGATACCGTATTTTTAAAATCTATCAAGAATACGTTGATTTTTGCCGTAATCACAGGTCCGTTAAGTTATTTCCTGTGTCTTATAATTGCTTGGTTTATCAATGAATTACCGCGTTATCTGCGTGTGCTTATGACCTTGGTGTTTTATGCACCGTCGCTTTCATCATCTGTTTACTTTATTTGGCAATACCTTTTCAGCGGCGACTCTTACGGTTTTATCAATGGTATTCTCACAAAGATGGGAATTATTTATGAGCCTATCCAATGGTTATCTAACGAAGAGTACACCCTTGCGGTAGTTATGATAGTTCAGGTATGGATGAGCTTGGGCACCAGCTTCCTTTCATTTATTGCAGGCTTCCAGGGCATTGATAAATCCCTTTACGAAGCAGGCGACGTTGACGGCATTAAAAACCGTTATCAAGAATTTTTCTATATTACATTCCCGCTTTTAAAGCCGCAGTTGTTGTTCAGTGCGGTTATGCAAATCGTAAGCTCCTTCTCGGTAAGTGCTGTTTCTCAGTCACTTTGCGGTTTGCCCAGTACAAACTATTCTGCGCACACAATCGTGCTTCATATTACCGACTATGGTAATATCCGTTACGAGATGGGTTATGCTTGTGCAATTTCAGTAATTTTGTTCCTGATAATGCTCGGCGCACGTAAGCTTATTGATATTCTTTTAAGCTATGTTTCTGATACTTAATCCGGAAATTTATTGTAATTAAAAAAATTCTATTGAATGAGGGATGATGATTTTGCCTTCTTTAAAAATTAAAAAGAAAAACAGGAGGGGCAGTCGCTCGCTTGCAGGTACTGCAGGAATTTTCCTTTTTCTTGCATTACTTGGTGCTTTTATGGTCTTGCCGCTTTTATATGCGGTAATCAGTTCATTAAAGCCTATTGACGAGCTTTATGCATATCCGCCGCGCTTTTTTGTAAGACGCCCCACCTTAGAAAATATTGAAATGCTGTTTTCATTGGCCGCAAACCTTTGGGTTCCTTTCAGCCGTTATGTGTTTAACAGCGTGTTTGTCAGCGGCGTTGCTACGTTCGGTCATATAATTTTGGCTTCAATGTGTGCGTTTGTATTTTCAAAATTTAATATTCGCATTAAGTGGATGTTTAAACTGGTTGTAACTGCGCTTTTGTTTAACGGTGTTGTTCTTTCGTTACCGCAGTACGTTATTATGGCAAAGCTTGGTCTTTTGAATACATATTGGGGATACATTCTACCTGTATTGCCAATGTCCTTAGGTCTGTTCCTTATGAAGCAGTTTATGGACCAGCTACCCAGCGCTTTAATCGAATCTGCAGGTATTGACGGTGCGTCATATTTCAGAATTTTTACAACAATTGTAATGCCTACAGTTAAACCTGCTTGGATGACACTTTTGGTTTTTGCTTTCCAAAACGTTTGGAACTCTAACCCCGGCGGTATCGTCTTTGACGAACAGCTAAAGCTTTTGCAAAGTGCAATTTCTGAAATTGTGGCTGCAGGTATCGCCCGTGTCGGTGTTTCAATGGCAGGTAGCTTGTTTATTATGATACCGCCAATTGTCATTTTTGTTGTTTCACAAAACAGCGTTATTGAAACAATGGCACATTCGGGTCTTAAGGATTAAGGAGGCGAGCAAATATGAAAAAGAAAATTTTTAGCATAGCTTGTATCGCCTTTGCGCTTACATTGATTCTTATTACGCCTGCCGCGGCTCTTTCTGATACACCATATCAGGGTTACATTTATGACTCTTATGATAAATCAAACCCCGCACCTGTCGGTTACGAGCCGGAAAAGGTTGTTAATCAAAACGTTTTAGGTCTTGAATCTATAGGTCGTCTTTATGATATGGACTTTGATAAAGAGGGTAACCTTTACGTTCTCGACTCGGATAACAGTTCGATTTATATCCTTGACGTTAATTTGAACTTGTTGTCCACTCTCACCCTTACACAGGATGGTGAAAAGGTCACCTTTAACAAGGCTCAAGGTATTTATATTCATAAAACAGGCGATGAAAAACGAATTTACATTGCTGATACAGAACAGGGAAGGGTCCTTGTTTCCGATAAAGACGGTAACGTTTTAAACGTATATTCGCGTCCTGATACTTCACTTATTCCAAAATCAACTGAATTCAGACCTACTAAGGTTGTTGTAAGTGACGAAGAAACAATATATATTCTTTGTCAGCATGTTTATTCGGGTATTTTAATGATTAACCAGTACGGTGAATTTCTTGGCTTCTGCGGTTCAAACAAAATTGAAATGACCGCTACAGTCCTTTTCAACTATATGTGGAAAAAGATGTTAAGCGAAGAAATGAAGACTACACAAAGCCGTTACGTTCCGGTTGAATATGCCGGTCTTGATATTGATGAAGACGGTTATTTGCTTGCTTGTTCGGTTTCGGGTACTGACAAAACCGAAAGTATTCGCCGCCTTAATGCAAAGGGTAATAACATTTTCCCGCTTGAAACAGTATTCGGTGACCTTGAAACTGCCGAAGTTGGTGAAAACGTTGTATCAACCACCTTTACTGACGTCACAAGTATTGGTCAAGGCGTGTTTGCAGCCCTTGACCTTGCACTTGGTCGTGTGTTTGTTTATGATACCGAAGGCAGCTTCTTGTTATCATTTGGTACTTTAGGTAACCAGGTTGGTACTTTTAAAACCCCTGTTGCTATAGCTTCTTATAATGATTACGTTTATGTTCTTGATCAGGCATCTAACGCAATCACAATGTTTACTGTTAATGATTATGGCAAAATAGTTTTAGATGCTTCACGTTCCTACCTAAAGGGTCTTTACAATGAATCAATCGACCTTTGGGAATCTGTTCTTGTTCAGAATGGTGCCTTTGAAACAGCTTACGTTTCTATTGGACGTTCACTTATAAACCTTGAAGATTATAAGGGCGCTATGGAATACTTTAAGCTTGGACAAAGTCGTGTTGACTATTCACGCGCGTTCCAGGAATATCGTACGCGCCTTATTTCTGAGTGGTTTGATGTTATTTTTGTTGTAATCATTGTAATTGCCGTTGCTCTTTTCATTTTCTTCAAATTCCGCAAGAAAAAGAAAATAGGTTATGATTATGAAGTACCTGATGGCTATTTCAGACGTCTTATGTTATCACTTGCGCATCCCGTACGCGATATGATGGCATTTGTAAACAATACAAAGGGTTCAGTTTTAATTGCGCCTTTCGTTGCGCTTTTATGGTTCTTTGAAAAGGTATTCTCTTATCAGATGCGTGGTTTTATTTTCAATTTAAATGACCCCGCAAAGATGGATATACGTCTATTGTTCATTGGTTCTGTTGGCTTGTTTGTGCTTTTCATTGTTTCAAACTGGCTTATCTGCACAATGTTCAGTCTTTCGGGTAAATTGACACAAATTGCAACAGTTACTTCACTTGCAATTTTGCCTTTTATCGTTGCAAATATCTTTAATACCATTCTCAGTAATTTCCTTACTGACGAGGAAGGTATGTTTATGACAATCATTACCGTTCTGGCAATCGCTTGGGGTGTAATGATACTGTTTGTGGGACTTTCCAAAATTCACGAAGCAAACATTGTACTTACCTTAGTGCTGGTTGTGGCAACACTTCTTGGTATTTTTGTTATCGTGTTCCTTGTGTTGGTATTCTTCAGCTTATGGCAACAGTTTATTGATTTCTGCACAGCAGTTTTCAGAGAAATCATCGGAATTATAAGGTAAGGAGGCTATTATGAATAAATATAAAAACATAAAATTATTTGTTGCAGCATTCATGATGCTTTCCTTGCTGATTACCGGTTGTCTTTTTCCCGTGTCAGCAGTTGAGTCTGCTGATGCGGTTGAAGGCTTTGCAGTTATTTCAAACGGCAAGGTAAGCCTTGCGGTTGACAGCACAAAGGGTGACGTTATTCTTACTGAACTTTCAACAGGCAATAAGTTTTATTCAACCCCTACTGAGCTTACCGAAGAAGGTAAGACTGACGCGCTTTCACGTTCGCGCGCAAGCTCACAGCTTTTGCTTGACGTTGTTGATGAAAAGGGTGCGGCATCTACCGTTACAAGTAACATTGCCAACATCAGTGTAAATGCTAATAATAAATCAATTACCGCTAAATATTCTTTCCCTTCACAGGAAATTGAAATTACAGTTGTTTACACCTTGAAGGATAATTCCTTTGTCGCAACTATTCCCGTTGAAAAAATCAAGGAAAAAGGCCCATTTTCACTTGTGAGAATTTCAGTTTTACCTTATTTCGATGCGGCCGACAGGGAAAAGGAGGGTTATATTCTTGTTCCCGACGGAAGCGGTGCTTTAATTAATTTTAATAACGGTAAGGCAACAACTCTTTATTCACAGAAGGTTTACGGTACTGACCCTATTACAAACCGTAAAACAATGACTGTTAACACCCAAAGTGTTTTATTGCCCATAATCGGTATTCATAAAGAAAACGCAGGCGGTGTTGCTGCAAGTAATATTTTAATGTACGTTGAAGACGGTGCGCCTGCCGCGATGGTTAATGCTACTTCCGCAACGGCAGCTAATGCTTATAATTACGGTTATATTTCATTTGTTTACCGTTCATCCGCTTTTATTACATTGCTTGAAAATACACAGTTTCCTGTATCTGCAACAATGCTTGCTAACAATACTGCAACATGCAAAAGCTTTGCTGTTTCCTATAATGTTTTAGCAAGTGAGGGCGATTATAACGATATGGCCGTTGCAACCCGTCAAAAGCTTATTGACGGCGGCTTAAAAACCGATAAAATTTCAGATAAGGTATATATTGAAGCTTATATGTCTGTTAAAAAGACAAAGCACTTTTTAGGTATTCCTTACAAGGCAAATGAAAGGCTTACTACCTTTGACGACTGTTATGACCTTATTAAAAAACTTGATGGTAATACCGTTATGATCCTCAACGGTCTAGATAAGGATGGTGCTGTCGGCGGTGCTATTGATACCAAGTTTACAGTTAATTCAAAGCTTGGCGGTGTTAAAGATTACAAGGCTTTTGTAAAATCGGCAGAAAAGCTCAGTTCCGAAGTTTTCCCGGTTTCTGAATTTGTTCTATTTGATAAGAGCAAATGGGGTTATACAACCTATTTGAATAACGCACGTTCGGTTGATGTTAAGCCTATTAACCGTTTGTATTATCTATATGGTAACTATGAAGAAAATAAGGATTACCCCAAGCTTCGTTATCTTATTCCTACAAAGCTTGTAAAAGCTGGTAATTCTTACATTAAGTCTCTTTTGAAGAATGATATTTCTTCGGCTGCACCGCTTTCTATCGGTAATACACCGTATTCTTCACGCGACGGTAAGGGCTGTGATGTTGTAAGCGTTGCCGATAATTATATTGAAATTCTTGGCAATATGAAGAAAGAGGGAATAAGCATCGCGCTTCAAAGTCCTGCAGCTTATGCTCTTAATTATACGGATTATGCTTACGGTATGCCGCTTCGCTCAAGCAGCTTTACCTGCTTTGATTATGACATTCCGTTTGTTCAATTGGTGCTTAACGGTGTCAAGAATTACAGCACTGTTTCAATTAACCTTACAAACAATATTCCTGAAATGAAGCTTTTAATGCTTGAGAGTGCTTCGGCACCTACATACAGCATTATCGGTAAGGAATATAAGGATGTTAAGGATACACCGCTTGATATTCTTTACGGTGCTGACCTTAATGCACTTGAAAAGAGCATTGTTGAAGACGTTAAGGCTTACCGTGAATTCTTTGAAAAGACCGAATGTAAGATCAAAAAGCACATTACTGTTTCAAAGGATCTTCGTGTAGTTGAATACGAAAACGGCACAAAGATTATCATTAATTATGATGACGTTGCTACCCAATATGAAGGAATTACAATTGATGCTTTATCTTACAAGCTTATAGAAGGAGGCGTTTTAAATGAATAAGAACAAGCTTTTTAAAATGTCATATGAACGCCGCCAAGGCTTAGTTGGTTATGTGTTTTTAATTCCGTGGCTTATCGGTACTCTAGTTTTCTTCTGTTATCCCTTTTTTCATACTGTATGGCTTTCATTCTGTGACGTAAGCTTTGATACAGGTCGAATTATTTCAAAATTTTCCGGTATTGGTGCTTATAAGTATGTTTTTATTGAACAGCAGTTCTTACAGCAGGCAAGTACCCATTTGTTTACAACACTTTTACACACAGTTTGCGTTTTAATAATTTCAATTTTCTTGGCAATAATTCTTAATCAGGAATTTTTTGGTCGTTCATTTTGGCGTGTAATTTTCTCACTTCCGATTATCGTTGCTTCGGGTCTTGTTCTTTCGGTTTTCCAAAAGGACCTTACCTTCCAGGCATCAGTTACAAGTGAGTCTACAAACATTTTCCAGAATGAAGCCCTTACCGAAATGCTTTTAAGTATGGGTATCGGTGACAAGATTATTGAAGTTGTTGTAACAGCTGTTAGCAGTGTTGTTGATATTTTATGGATGTCCGGTGTTCAAATTCTTTTGTTCATAACAGGTCTTCAGTCAATTTCACCTTCACTTTACGAAGTTTGCGACGTTGAAGGTGCTACTGCATGGCAGCGCTTCTGGAAGGTTACATTCCCGTTGCTGACACCATATATATTTCTCAATGTAATTTATTCAATTATTGATATTTCGACCCAGTCAACGGCTTCGGTAATGTATACCATAAGGTATTATTACAATAACGTAATGTACGCTAACTCATCTGCCGCAGGTACAGGTTATTTCTTGATGATTCTTGCAATTCTTGGTATTATTACCGCATTGCTTTCTAAGAGAATCGTTTATATAGATAAATAAGGAGGTGGATGACTAATGTTTAAAAAGCAAGGTATTGACAGCTTTGCAGCTCGCAGTATTCTTATGAAGAAGGGCACGGCAATCGGCTGGAAGATTTTACGTTTAGTAATTCTTGTTTGCTTTAGCTATGCGCTTGTTTATCCGTTTATTTATATGATTTCATCCACTTTCCGTGGTGAACAGGACCTTTGGAATCCTACCGTTGTTTGGATCACCCGTCATTTCACCCTTGATAACCTTAAGAATGCTTGGCGCAATATGAACTATACTGAATCTCTTCCTTACAGCTTAGAGGTTTCTATCGGTTCTGCAATTCTGCAGTCCTTTATGTGCGCTTTTGCAGGTTATGCATTTGCACGTTTTAATTTTAAGTTTAAGGGACTTTTATTCGGTCTTGTAATTCTTACAATTATTGCACCTCAGCAAATGTATATAATTCAGTTATATGGTATTATTAAGAACTTGGGTCTTGTTGACAGTCCTGCTGCTTTCTGGGTGCAGGCGGCTTTTGGTACAGGTATAAGGTCGGGATTGTTTATTTTCATTTACAGGCAGACCTTCCGTGCACTTCCTACCGACCTTGAAAATGCGGCCGCAATTGACGGATGCGGAGCTTTCGGCACATACTTCCGCGTAATGCTTCCGAACGCGCTTAACTCCTTCATTGTTGTATTTATGTTCTCAATCGTATGGCATTGGAACGAATACTTCTCGGCAGAGCTTTTCACACAGCATAAACGTAACGCTGCCCAACAGCTTGCGGCATTGCGTGCAGGTCTTGAAGCACAGCTAACAAGCTCATCTGCGGTTGCGGTTGATAACCCCCTTCAACTTCAGGTTTGGATTCAGGCCGGCTCTCTTTTGATGGTTTTCCCGATGATGTTTGTTTTTCTTATAGGTCAGAAATACTTGCGTGAGGGTATCGCAAGAACCGGTATCGTTGGTTAATATTAAATCCCCAAGCCGAGTGGCTTGGGGATTAATTTTATGCATATAAAAAGAGCACACCAAAACGGTGTGCTCTGAAATTTTATGCGCTTATATAATACTTAACAAGTGACTGTAAAAGTGTGTCACGGTCAATTTTTCTTATAAGGTTGCGGGCGTTGTTATGTGTGGTGATATATGTCGGGTCCTCCGAAAGTATATAACCAACAATCTGATTAATGGGGTTATAGCCTTTTTCCTTTAGCGCATCATAAACCGTCATTAAAATATTTCTAATTTGCTGTTCGGTCTGGTCACCTATTGAAAAGGTCATTGTCCTATCATTCATAATTAACACCTCTCACAATATTATTTATTATATTGTATAACGAATATAACAAAATTTCAAGTATTATTTTCTAAGTTCTGCGCCGATAGATTCTAATTTTTTGATAATCTTGGTGCTTACGTCCTCAATTTCCTTATCAGTAAGGGTAGAATCAGCGGAACGAAGATATACGCTGAATGCAACACTCTTTTTGCCTTCGGGAATCTGAGCGCCCTGATAGATATCAAATAACTCAATTTTTTCGAGTAATCTGCCCGCGCCTTGCGAAATTGCTTTTTCAAGGTTGCCAACAGGAATATCACTGTCGCAAAGCATTGCAAAGTCACGTTCAACTGCGGGGAATTTAGGCAACGGCTTGTAAACAGTCTTGCGTTTGTTTATGCCTAAAAGTACGTCAAGCTTAATTTCAGCAATATAAACCTTTGTATCAATGCCATAGTTCGCGGCAACTGTAGGATGTAATTCACCAAATACAGCGCAGGGAACGTTATTAGCTTTAACTAATGCCTGACGACCGGGGTGGAGATAAGGCTCGCTTGAACGTTCATACTGTGTATGTGCGCCACTAAGCTGACAAATTGCTTCAATTATGCCCTTAAGTGAGAAGAAATCTTCATCCTTACCGTAAATACCGATAGACATTGTGGGGATTTCATCGGGTTGTTCGGTAATGGGAAGTGCTTTTGCAATAAAGCGCTTGCTGATTTCAAAGAAGCGTCCGTCTGAAATTTTCTTGTTAATATTTGTTGCTAAAACAGTAAGCATGGAAGTTGTAAGCTGTGTGCGCATTGTAGAATATTCATCACCAAGCGGATTGATGATTTTAATCTGATTGCGACGCTCATCATCTTCTGCCAATAAAAGGGTATCGATTGCCTTGGATGCAATGAAGGAATAGGTTGCAATTTCATAAGCGCCGGCAGAAAGCATCAAAGCCTTGATTTTATCAGTTTTAATTCTTTCGGGTAGCTTGCGGCCACGCATTACGCTTCCGTTCATTGCCGTACTTACAATTTTATCATAGCCGTAAATTCTCATAACCTCTTCGGCTAAATCTGCGCGACCTTCAATATCATCACGGATAGAAGGCACCCTTGTTGTTAAGGTCTTGCCGTCAATTGTAGTTTCAAGACCAAGTGAATTTAAAATTTTAACAATTTCTTCATCGGGCACCTTTACACCTAAAAGTTCAATAATGCTGTCGGTTGTAACGGTTAAAATTCTATCTTCGGGAAGACCGTTGTTGCGGTCGATTGCGCCTTCAATAATATCACCGGCATCTAGGTCACTGATAAGCTGTAAAGCGCGCTCCATTGCATATTCAACGTTGATTATATCAACACCTTTTTCAAAACGACCGCTTGATTCTGTACGAATACCTAAAGCACGGCCCGTGTGGCGGATATTATCACGGCGGAATTTAGCACATTCAAGGAACAAATCAGTTGTATCGGCTTCAATTTCACTTTCCTTGCCGCCCATAATACCTGCGAGGCAAGAAGGTTTTTCGCCATCAGCAATTACAAGCATATCGGGGGTTAAATTATAATCCTTACCGTCAAGAGTGGTAATTTTTTCTCCTTTTTTTGCATTTCTTACAATGATTTGCTTGTTTGCCAAATCGTTATAATTAAATGCGTGCATAGGCTGACCTGTTTCAAGCATTACAAAGTTTGTAATGTCAACAATATTATTTATGGGTCGCATACCCGATGCAATAATTGCTTTTTGCATCCAGTCGGGCGATTCTTTAATTCTTAAGTTCTTAACAACACGACCAATGTAACGGGGGCATAGATCATAATTTTCAACAGTTAATGAAATATAATCGTTAATGTTTTCACCAACGGTTTTATAGGTGGGAACAGGTGCTTTAAATTCAGTGCCCAATACAACCGAAATTTCCTTGGCAACACCGATAAAGCAGTTGCAGTCAGGACGGTTTGCGGTAATTTTAAAGTCGATAATATAATCATCCATACCAAGCACTTCACGCATATCGGTGCCGATAACTTCAGTGTCCTTTAAAATAAGAATACCGTTAACTGAAGCGCCTTCGTAATCATTTTCAGTTATGCAAAGCTCTTCACCAGAGCATAACATACCGTTTGAAGGGACACCGCGAAGCTTACCCTTTACAATGTGTGCACCGCAAGGAAGATAGCTGTCGTCCAAAGCGGCAGGAACTAATGCACCTTCAAAAACGTTTTGCGCACCGGTTACAATTTGCACAAGCTCATCCTTGCCAATGTTAATCTGGCAAATCTGCAAATGGTCGCTGTTTTCGTGGGGAGTAATTTTTTCAATTTTACCAACAACAACGTTTACAAGGTTGTCGCCCTGCTTTTCAATGCTTTCAACTTCAAAGCCGGCCATAACCATTTTGTTGCAAAGCTCTTCAACAGAGGTGTTGATATCAACGTAATATTTTAAAGTATTAAGTGAAATTTTCATTTGGTTACGCCTCCTTAAAATTGGTCTAAGAAACGCTTGTCATTTTCAAACAACAAACGAATATCGCTGATTTTATAACGTGTGGTGGTAAGTCGGTCAAGACCGATACCAAAAGCAAAGCCTGAATATTCTTCGGGGTCAATACCGCAACTGCGAAGCACGTTGGGGTGAACCATACCTGCGCCCAAAATTTCTATCCAGCCGCTGCCCTTACAAACACGGCAACCCTTGCCGCCGCATTCCGAACAGGTAACGTCAACCTCAACCGAAGGCTCGGTAAAGGGGAAGAAGGACGGACGGAATTTAACCTGTGTGTCCTTGCCGTAGATTTCCTGTGCGAACTGTTCTAAAACACCCTTAAGGTCGCACATTGTAATGCCCTTGTCAACAACAAGGCCTTCAATCTGATGGAACACAGGTGAGTGTGTTGCGTCAACCTCGTCAGCACGGAAAACACGACCCGGACAAATAACACGAATAGGGGGTTTGCGGTTTTCCATTGTTCTTATCTGTGCTGCAGATGTTTGTGTGCGAAGAAGTAAATTTTCGCCAAGATAAAATGTATCCTGCATATCGCGTGCGGGGTGGTCTGCAGGAACGTTAAGACATTCAAAGTTATAGTGGTCGGTTTCAACCTCGGGACCGTCAACAACGTCAAAGCCCATTGAAACAAAAATGTCAATCATATCATCCAAAACAGTGTTAAGGGGGTGTAATTTGCCCTTGTTAACAGGCTTTGCAGGCAGGGTAATGTCAATAGTTTCAGCCTTTAGTTTTTCTTCCTGCGCTTTTGCTTTCATAGCCGCAGTTTTTTCACCGATAAGACCTTCAACAACTGCCTTTGCTTCGTTTACAAGCTGACCCATAACGGGGCGCTCTTCAGGGGATAGGGAACCCATCATTTTTAAAATTGCGGTGAGTTCGCCTTTCTTACCTAAATATTTAACACGGAACTCTTCCATTGCCGCAGGGGTATTTATAGTCTTGATTTCCTCCATAGCGGCGTTTTTAATTGCTTCAAGTTTAGTTTTCATAAAAACCTCCAAAAATAAATAAACTCCGTCCCTTAAAACAAAAGGGACGAAGTAGAACTAACTCCGCGGTACCACCCAATTTTTTGCGGTTAAAACATAAGCAAACACTCTGTTGACCTTTAACGGGGCCAAGGCGGCAACGCTTACTTAAAAACTGTTCGGCATTGCGGCTCAAAAGGGAACTTCGGTTTTTTCTTCCATAACCACACTCACAGCCAAGGCGCGGTCTCTCTGAAAGGGGTGTAAAAACTTACTTTTCTTTCTCACAGCCATTATACCCATTTATTTTATCACTTTATTTTCAAAAATGCAAGGAAATTTGCAAAAATTACTTTTAAAAACCTATTAAAGGGTGTATAATTGAAAAAAACACCATAAAAGGCGGGTTAAAAATGAAGGTTTGTATTGTTCAGCCACCCTATTCGGTTGACTATTCGCAGTCGGAAGAATATTTCAAATGGGAAATTGAAGCCTTTGATAAGTGCGATGAATCTATGGATTTAATCGTTTTCCCCGAAAGCTCCGCAACTCCTTGTATGGCACACTCAAAAAAAGAGTTGGAATTAAGTTATGAAAGATTTTTTGGTCCGCTAATTAAGAAGGCGCGCGAGACGGCAAAGCGCTGTAATGCCGTTGTTTTCTTCAATTCGCACGATAAGAGGGATAAAGGTTTTTATAACACTACTTTTGCCATTAACCGAGACGGAGAGCTTGTCGGAAAATATGATAAGCAGCATTTAACACCCGGAGAGGTGGAGAAATTCGGAATTGTGAGCGACTATACATACGAGCAT
Organism: Acutalibacteraceae bacterium; assembly: GCA_045580625.1. GTDB lineage: Bacteria > Bacillota > Clostridia > Oscillospirales > Acutalibacteraceae > UBA737. Next base: position 66,044 of record JAZNOE010000019.1, read on the forward strand.
TCCACACCCACGCTCATTGAGATAGATGGAATAAGATACTGCTTTTTAACCTGTTACGATTTTTATTTTTATGAGGCTTTTCCCACCATCGCAAGAATGAAGCCGGATATTATTATCGGCTGTTCCCATCAGCGAAGCGATATGCAAAGCGCGCTGAATACTATGAACAGCTTTTGTGCATATAATTGCAACGCCTATGTTGTAAGGGCATCGGTTAGCATGGCGGAGGAAAGCGATATTGGCGGCGGAAGCTGTGTTGTGGCGCCCGATGGTAAAATACTTTTGGATATGAAAAGCCGCATTGGTATTGAAACTGTTGATATTGACCCAAATAAAAAATATTACAAACCTGCAGGCTTTGGTAACCCGCCTGCCGCCCATTATGAGTATATTGAGGCGGGTCGCAGACCATGGAAATACCGCCCCGCAGGGCCCTCGATTGCGCAGTTTGATAGTATTATGAAATACCCAAGAATTTGCGCTCACAGAGGTTTTAGCACTATTGCTCCCGAAAACAGTATGCCTGCCTTTGGCGCGGCTGTTGCCCTCGGCGCGCAGGAGATTGAATTCGACCTTTGGCCCACCAAGGATGGCGAGATTGTTTCCTGCCACGATTGCACTCTGGAAAGGGTTAGCACAGGTGAGAGCAAAATTTTTGAGCATACTTTAGAGGAACTCAAAAAACTTGATTTTGGAATAAAATTCGGCGAAAAGTTTAAGGGACTTAAAATTGTTCTTTTTGAAGATATTCTTAAAAAATTTGCAGGTCAGGTTATAATGAATGTTCACATTAAGCCCCTATCCTTTGAGGAAGAATATCCGAAAGAGGCAATGGAAAAGATTGTTGCACTGGTTCGAAAATATGACTGCCAGCGACACGTGTATTTTATGCTGGAGCCCGATTTGCATATTAAACAGTTTAAAGAATATGCGCCCGATATTCCCATTTGTGTTGGACACGATTTTAATAGAAATTGGGAAATTGTTAACAGAGCCATTGCTTTAGGTGCCCAAAAGGTGCAATTCTTTAAACCTTATTTCAATAAAGAAATGATTGATAAAGCCCATAAACACGGAATTATTTGCAATGTCTTTTGGTCTGATGATGTGAGTGAGGCTAAAGAGTTTCTTAAAATGGGTATGGACACTGTTCTTACAAACGATTATAATTTGGTTTCTAAAGCAATAGAAGAATAAAAAAGGTATCCGAGATTTTCTCGGATACCTTTTAGTTGTTATATATAGGTTTCTACTCATCCACCGCAAGCG
>JAZNOE010000020.1:0-9914 GCA_045580625.1 Acutalibacteraceae bacterium
TATCATCACTTTTGCTAACAGACAAATATATAAACCAAATAAGAATTACAACTACACAAAGCTTTGCAAGGCTAAAAGCTTCACCGAAAAAAATACCGGACATAGTTGGGATAATCATAGATGATGTTGTCACAAGCAGTGTAATGTTCATCGGACCATTGGACAGAGAAAGCATTTTAAACAAATAACTAAGTGCAGTAACAACACCAAACAATAACCCTAACAAAACAGTAAAAAACGAGATTTTTTCTTTTAAAAGCAATAGTCCAAACAACAGAACACATACCGAATACACCATAATATTAAAAAGATTTATGTGTTTTGCGGTCTTTAATGCCGTCTTGCAAGAATTATTAAAAAGGCGATTTTGCAGTACCATTGTTGTAATAGATGTAATGATTAATAAAATAGTTCCCAAGGCGTCCCTCCCTTCCTGTATCAAATATAACATATTATATCACCAGTTACTCTTGATTTTTCGTCTAAAAATATGGTAAAATCATCAAAAAGGAGTGATATAGGATGCATAGCGGTGAAATTACAAAAATAAAGATACCCACTCTCAATGAATTCGATTTCCAAATCAAGCTTGCAGAAACAAATCGAAGTCTCCACACCCACGAGATATGGCTACATACACACAACGAATTTGAACTGTATGTCAATCTTTCGGGTGATGTGTCTTTCTTGGTAGAAAACAATTTATATGAGCTGGCACGAGGAGATGTTATTATTGCCCGACCCGGCGAATATCACCACTGTATTTACAGAAGTGATGCTCCGCATAAGTTTTTTTGGATTCTTTTCGACTGTAAAAAAAATAATGATATTTTTGATTTTTTGCAAAAAGATTTTTGCGATAACTATATTTCTATGCAAAGCGATTTGCGTGAAGAGTTATTAGAGCTTTGTTATACATTACACGGCGGTTCTCTGACACAGGAAGATAAAATATATGCTTTTTTCAGAATCTTTGCCATACTTAGAAAAAGCAAATCTGCCGTGTCTGCTAAACAATCTGTATTACCGCACGAGCTTAGCAATATAATCAATTATATCGAAGGTCATATATACGAAGAAATTACCGTATCAGACATTGCAAAATCCTTATATATCAGTCAAAGCACCCTTGAGAGAAGATTTAAGGAAGCACTTGATATTACACCCTTAGAGTATATAAGAAAGAAAAAACTCATACTTGCCGCAGAAATGCTTCAAGACGGGAAATCAGTACTGGTAGCAGGAACAAGTGTCGGTTATAGCGACACATCTTATTTTATAGAGATTTTCAAGCGCTATTACGGAATCACTCCGTATCAGTACAAGAAAACAAAATAATAGACAAATGATTACGATTTAATACCTTCTCCTCGCCGAAAGCATGGTAAAAGTTTCGAACAGAATCAAATCCGCTTGTCTTAAATTCCTCTGCCGACAGTATTCAAGATACTTATTACAACCCTCCTCAAAAGTCAGTCCTTTTGATGCTTTCATTTTTAGTTTTTTCATTGTAAAATACCTCACTTTTAATACAAAAAAATATGGACACATCATTCGAGAAAACTCAAAAATGATGTGTCCAACTTTTTAAGTGTTAAATTTTTGAATCAGGTCTTTTACATTTGCCCGAAAGCATCAAAAAGGCTTATAATACCTTATTTGTTCAGTGCTTCGTTAACTGCAACTGCGCAAGCAACAGTCATACCAACCATTGGGTTGTTACCTGCACCGATTAAGCCCATCATCTCAACGTGAGCAGGAACGGAAGATGAACCTGCAAACTGAGCGTCAGAGTGCATACGACCCATTGTATCGGTCATACCGTAAGAAGCGGGGCCTGCAGCCATGTTGTCGGGGTGGAGTGTACGACCTGTACCGCCGCCCGATGCAACTGAGAAATACTTCTTGCCCTGTTCAATGCATTCCTTCTTATAGGTACCTGCAACAGGATGCTGGAAGCGAGTGGGGTTGGTGGAGTTACCGGTGATGGAAACGTCAACACCTTCCTTGTGCATGATAGCAACGCCTTCACGAACGTCGTCAGCACCGTAGCAACGAACCTTTGCACGTTCGCCGTTTGAGTAAGCGGTTTCTTCAACGATAGTAAGTTCGCCGGTGTAATAGTCAAACTTTGTCTGAACGTATGTGAAGCCATTGATACGTGAAATAATTTTAGCGGCGTCCTTACCAAGACCGTTAAGAACAACACGTAAAGGTTCTTTACGAGCCTTGTTTGCGCTTCTTGCAAGACCGATAGCGCCTTCAGCAGCTGCGAAGGATTCGTGACCTGCAAGGAATGCGAAGCACTTGGTTTCTTCTCTTAAAAGCATTGCGCCGAGGTTACCGTGGCCAAGACCAACCTTACGGTCGTCAGCAACAGAGCCGGGAATGCAGAAAGACTGAAGACCAACCCCGATTTTTTCAGCAGCTTCAGCAGCAGACTTAACTTCATCCTTAATTGCGATAGCGCAACCTACAACATAAGCCCAAGCAGCGTTTTCAAAGCAGATAGGCTGAATGCCCTTAACGATGTTATAAGCGTCAACGCCTGCCTTGTCGCAAATTTCCTTTGCTTCTTCAATGGAAGAAATGCCGTGCTTTGCGAGTTCAGCGTTGATTTGATTTATTCTTCTATCATAAGATTCAAATAATGCCATTATTCATTTCCTCCTTAATTATTCTTCACGGGGGTCAATGAGCTTTGCAGCGTCATCAACGCGACCGTACTGACCGCTAGCCTTAGCCAATGCTTCGTTAGCGTCCATACCCTTTTTGATCATATCCATCATCTTGCCGAGATGAACAAACTTGTAACCAATGATAGTATCATTTTCGTCAACGGCGATTTTGGTGATATAGCCTTCTGCAAGTTCAAGATAACGGGGACCCTTTGCAAGAGTTGCATAGGTAGTACCGCACTGTGAACGGAGACCCTTACCAAGGTCTTCAAGACCTGCGCCGATGGGAAGACCGTCTTCAGAGAAAGCAGTCTGTGTACGACCGTAAACGATTTGTAAGAACAATTCGCGCATTGCGGTGTTGATAGCATCGCAAACGAGGTCGGTATTGAGTGCTTCAAGAATGGTTTTGCCAACCAAAATTTCAGAAGCCATTGCAGCTGAGTGGGTCATACCCGAGCAGCCGATAGTTTCAACCAATGCTTCCTGAATGATACCCTCTTTAACGTTGAGAGTGAGTTTGCAGGTGCCCTGCTGAGGAGCGCACCAGCCGATACCGTGGGTAAGGCCGGAAACGTCTTTAACTTCCTTAACCTGAACCCATTTGCCCTCTTCCGGAATGGGAGCGGGACCGTGATATGTGCCTTTTGCTAAAGGACACATATTTTCTACTTCATGTGAATAGTTCATATATGTACTCCTTTCGGTTATTATACCTTAATATTATACCAAAACCGACAATAAAAAACAATAGTTATTATGATAATTTTTTAACTAATTTGCGCCAAAATACTGTTAAAATAATCAAGCGCGGCGGTCTGTTCACTTTCCATCATTGAAATTTTTTGCTGAAAGCTAACTTCACTGTGGCAAATTGCCAACACTTCAGCCTTTAAAACCTCACATCTCGAAAGCACGAGATTAACAAGTTCTTTACTGTCTTCCCCACCTTTTTCTGAAAGTGTATTGCAAATTTTTGCGGCTTCGACAACCGTTTGACCGATTATTTTTGCACCTATTTCCATTTCCTGTGACATAATAGCCTTTTCTTCCATAAAAGACACCTCGTCTAAAGTATTAAACCAAAAGCCACCACAAAACGTGATGGCTTTTATCAGTTAAAAGTAATTCATCGGGTTAACCCAACCGTTATTCTGCATAATACCAAAATGCAAATGCGCACCGGTTGAACGACCTGTAGAGCCAACATAACCCAGTATCTGACCCTTTCTTACATAAGCGCCGTTTGCAACCACAACACTGCCCATATGAGCATAATAAGCCTTGTAGTTAGCACCGTGCTTATAATAACCTGAAGTAGGACCTTCATATTCACCGTGGTCAATTGCGACGTAATTGCCGTAACCGCTGCCACAGCAGGTCTTCAGCGGATTTTTGCCGTAATTATGCTTACAGCTGTTGTTATATTTATAAATCTTACCGTCAGCCATTGCATAAATGGGTGCGCCGTAAGTGCCGTTTGAAATATCAACGCCTTCGTGCATTCTGCCCCAACGCTCACCAAAATATGAAGAGATACGCTTAAAGGTGGTTGGCCACAAGAACCTGCCGTTATTTACAAGACCGCCCCCTGCTGAGCCGTAAAGAATATCGTTAAGGTCTTTTTCCATTTCCTTAATTTCCCTGTCAACGGCATTTTTATCGGACTGAACTGCGTTTTTATCAGCATTAATTGATTTAATAACCTTTTCAATTGCATCGGCATCAGCCTGCAAGGCCGCCTGGTCCTTGGCAATTTCGGCCTTAATGGCAGACTGCTCTTCCAAAAGCTTGTTGTTTTCTTCAATCTTTTTGTTGAGCTTTTTAATTTCTTTAATGATGTCTTCCATCATTTTTTTATCTCTTGCAGAAACTGAAGCCGTAAGCTGTGACAGCTGCAAAAATTCGGAAAAGCTTTTTGCACCCAAAAGGATTTGTATGTTACTGCCGGTGTTGCTCATTTCAATGGCACGAAGACGTCTTTTAAAGAGTTCTTTATCCTCTTCTATCTTCTTATTGTTCGCTTCAATTGCGGCCTTGTTTTCATCAATTGCCTTGTTAATAGCGGCAATTTGCCTGTTACATGCGTTAATTTTGCTTTGAACAACAGCCATACGGCTTTCAATTGCACTTTTTAACTTTTCCTGGTCCTTAATATTATTTTTAAGTCGGTTAATTTCAGCCTGAAGTGCTGCTGATTCTTTTTCAAGCTTTTCAATTTCATTTTTGATTTGATCAGCGGCAGAATTCGCACTAACCTGCGGTACTGATGCAACGTATGTGCAGCAGATGCAAACCACAATCATCAAAAGCGATATAATTTTAAAAAGTTTTTGTTTCATCGGATACTCCTAAATATTAGATTGCCGCAAATTCGCTACCCTCGCGCTTAAGATATTTGCCTATCATAATCGCACTGCCGATAACACCTGCAAACACACCGATGCCCACAAACAATGCAAAAAGTATAAGCGCCATATCGCCGTACTTAACAATATCGTTTGTGCCGAGTGTTGCAACAATGGTTTCGGTTGCTACACGGTAGCAGAAATAAAGTAAAACCTCAGAAATAATGGCCGATATAAGACCAATAATCATACCCTCAACAATAAAAGGAATTCTTACAAAAGCATCAGTTGCACCGACTGCTTTCATAATACTTATCTCAAGCTTGCGGTTATACATTGTAACACGGATAGTGTTGGAAACGATTACAAGTGAGATTATCATTAAAATTGCAATAATCCAGAAGCCGGCCACACCGACGCCCTTTTTAATTGCATTAATGGTATTTGCAAGGTCGCTTTGCGCACGAATTGTGTGCACGCCGCTTAATTTTTCAATTTTCTTGATGGTTTTATCAAACTTTGCCATATCCTTCATTGTGACCTTGGCCGCACAGGACATGGGGTTTTCTTCATCAAGGAAGGTGAAATATTCTTCCTGACCTTCAAGCATTGAATCCTTTATATTTTCAAGACCCTCTTCTGCAGACACAAAAACAACCTTTTCAACGTTATCAATTTCTTCGATTTCCTTGCAAAGGGCTTTTGCTTCTTTTTCGTCGTGAATTATATAATCAGAAGCCTTAATGCCGTTTTCATCAGCCTTTTCGGTTTCTTCCTCGGTTTTTTGTTCGCCTTCAGCTTCGCTTTCGGTCTTGCTTTCGGTTTCGGTATTGTCAGCCAGTTCGTCGCTGTAAAGCGCCCAACTGTAGTCCTTCATATAAACCATAACAACGTTTTGCTCTTCAAGATTACCTATAGCAACGTTAACGTTTTCAGAAATCAAAACCGCAAGACCGATGATTACCATACAAGCCACCAAAACACCGATGGAAGCCAAAGACATAAGGCGGTTAACCCATGTGTTTTTTATACCTTCTTTGGTGAGATATCTGATACTGCTTAATTTCATCCGATCTCACCTCCGTCATTGTCGGCAACAATCTTACCGCTGTCAAGCATAATAACACGGTGCTGGAAATCACGCACAAGATTATGGTCGTGAGTAACCATCAAAATGGTGGTACCCTTTTTGTTAATTTCAGTAAGAAGTGTAACGATTTCATAAGACATATTCGGGTCAACGTTACCCGTGGGCTCATCCGCGATGATAAGATCGGGTGAATTTACAAGCGCGCGGGCGAGACCGACACGCTGCTGCTCGCCGCCCGAAAGCTGATTCGGAAGTGCGCGTGCCTTGTTGCCAAGGCCAACCTTTGCAAGTGCTTTTGAAACCTCTTTACGGATTTCCTTGCTGTCAGCACCGACAACGTGCATAGCAAAAGCAACGTTATCAAAAACTGTCATATTGGGAATAAGTCTGAAATCCTGGAAAACGATGCCCATAGTTCTGCGAAGCATGGGCACGTCCTTACGTTTCATATTTGTAAGGTCAAAGCCGTTTACCACAATTTTACCTGTGTTGGCCTTTTCCTCGCGCATTATAAGCTTCATAAAGGTACTTTTACCTGCACCCGAAGAACCAACAACGAAAACAAATTCGCCGTTGTTTATCTTAATGTTAACGTCTTCAAGAGCGTGAACACCCGTTTGATAGGTTTTGGAAACACCACGGAATTCAATAATCGGCTTTACCGCGGCAAATTGCTGAATATTTTCCATTTAAAAATTCCTTTTTTAAAAAAATTAATACTTAATGGGATTGCTTCTCAAATACTTATTAACCATTAACGCAATCTTAAAGATGATAGCATGGTCAAATTCTCTAAGGTCAAGACCTGTAATTTTCTTAATCTTTTCAAGACGGTAAACCAAGGTGTTGCGGTGTACAAACAGCTTTCTTGAGGTTTCCGAAACGTTAAGATTATTTTCAAAGAAGCGCTGAATTGTGAACAGGGTTTCCTGATCCAAGCTTTCAATAGAGCCGCGTTTGAAAACTTCTTTAAGGAATGTTTCACAAAGAGTAGTGGGAAGCTGGTAAATAAGACGTGCTATACCGAGATTATCGTAAGAAACAATGGTCTTTTCGGTGTCGAACACTTTACCAACCTCCAAAGCTGCCTGAGCCTCTTTAAAGGAACGTGCAAGATCCTTAAGATTATTAACAGTTGTACCGATACCGATAACAACGTGTGCGTAAAATTCGCCCGAAATAGTGTCTGCAATAGTAGCAGCCATTTTTTCAATAGTTCTGGGGTCGATACCCTGTGCGGTTTCTTTTACAAGTGCAATATCGGTTTCGTTAATACTGATGACAAAATCCTTCGCCTTGTCGGGGAAAAGATTCTGAACAACGTCATAAATTGAAACGTCGTTAGTATCAAGTGAACGAATGATGATAACAGTACGTGAAACGTCACTGTTGAAATAAAGCTCACGTGCTTTAATGTAAATATCACCGGGAAGAATGTTATCGAGAATTATATTCTTAATAAAATTACCGCGGTCATATTTTTCATCATAATAGAATTTAACGTTTGCAAAAGCAACCGCTAAAATTGAAGCATACTTACCTGCCAGAACGTCCTCGCCTTCAACGAAAACAGTATAGCTTGTACCCTGGTTTGCACCAAGAGTTTTGTATGTATAACCACCTTCAACACAAAGTTCGTTAGTTAAATTGAAAACAGGAATTGTTTCACCGATTTTACCAAGCTCACTTGAAGCGGTAACGGTAAAATTCTCATCAATAACACCGAAAGGTCTGTCAATACAGTCCTTCATTTGATGAATAACACCCTGGAAAAGTCGATTTGCCATTTTGTCAACACATCCTTGAACATAATGATATTAATTATATATTATTATAATACACAAAACTCAGTCATTTTTCAAGTATTATCTGCAAAAAAGTTACAAATAAATTACAATTTTTATCATACAGTTAAAATATGCGAAAAAATGTGCTAAAATTTACAAAAAGTTGCCTTTGGGGATGATTAAATGTTTAAATATGATTTGCACGTTCATTCTTTAGGCGGAAGCGCTTGCGGTGGCAGCACCGTAGAAGAAATGATGAAACGTCATAAAGAAATCGGCTTTACAGGTTTCGTGCTTACCAACCACTTCAAACACGGCAACTCAGGGGTTGACCGCAACCTGCCCTGGGAAGAATACGTAAAACAATATTCGGCATTTTACTATGATGCGCTTGAAGCAGCACAAAAGCTTGATTTTGACCTGTTATTCGGTGTGGAGGAAGCCTATGATCTCGGCAAAGAATTCCTGCTTTACGGCATATCACCCGATATTCTTTTAAAGCATCCTGAGTTACGGGAATTCGGTATTAAAGACTGGTCAAAGGTTGCTCGTGAAAACGATGGTTTTATCGCCTATGCTCATCCATTCAGAACCGCAAGCTATATCTCCGACCCTGACGCAATTCCGGACATTTCGTATGTTGACGGTATTGAAATTTACAATATGGGCAATGCACCCGAAAGAAACGAATTGGCTCTTAAAACCTTTAAAGACAGCGGCAAAGTTTTCATTGCCGGCGGCGACAGACATAGGGCTGATTACAGACAAACCTTTGGTATACAAGTGTCAGAACGCATTAAAACCACCGAACAGCTTGCAAAGGTGCTTAAAAATAATAAGTTCGAAATATATTTGGGATAATAAAAAACGGCAGAACTTAAAGTTCCGCCGTTTAATGCTTTGTATTTTGCTATGCTTGTTCTTATTGTACCTAACCATAAACTATTTTTACATTTTTACTATATAAAAAATCAACTATTTCCTTTTCTTGCTTTTTGCCGTATTTTGCTGTTAAATTTTCAGTGAATTTAACTCCGTCTTCAAGGACGAATTCATAAAAAACCGAATCAGCCGTTACAATACCATCGCCTCTGTACGACTTTGCTTTAACGTATTTAATATCGGAAAATTTAACAGTATGTTTTTTAAAACTAAATATAGATAAAGGTAATATCGGAAAAGTGATTTTTTCATTTTCAATAATCAGCGGTGTGAAAATTATAGGAATGAAAACTGCAGCAGAAATTAAAAAAGCTGATATGCCCAAACCGATAAAAAATAAAATACATTCAATTTTTTGTGGCAAAAATATTATAAAAAATATTCCCACAATAATAATTAATACACTGCAAATTAAAACAATCAATGACGGCAAAAATGCGGTTTGATAATACTTTTTCACTTACACATTCCCCTTAGCGGTTTTGCAGGATGAAATTAACATTACTCTTAACGTTGTACACTTGTTCGAAAGATTTTTATAAGCTTGTTCATCTATGTATTCAGTTCTATATAGAAGATCCAGCCAATATCCGGTTTCGCTTGCTTCTTTTAAGGCGATTTCAAGCTTGGAAATAAAGTCTTTCTTACCTTGGGCATACTGGGCTTCGTGGATGTTGGCACCAATACTTGTTCCGCTTCTGCCGATTTGGTTTGAAATGATAGATTCGTGATTCGATTTCAGGTGTTTAACAAGATTTATGATATCCACAGAGAATTCCATAGAAAGTTCAGCAAGTTTATTTTCTTTCACAATAATCGCCACCTTTTAGTCAATTATATCATAAAAATAGACATCTTTCAATGATATATCGGCTTACGCCGATATGATGTTATGCTCGCATAATGATGTTGCTACACTTCGCTTCGCAATGATGCAATGTTTGCCAATAAACATTAGCGAAGCGACATCATTCACGAAGTGAATATCATTAGCATAGCCAACATCATTTGCCAAAGGCAAACATCATTGAAAAAACCACGTTCTTACGAACGTGGTTTTTTCTTGGTG
>JAZNOE010000021.1:0-23455 GCA_045580625.1 Acutalibacteraceae bacterium
ATTTTGCGAAGCAAAAGACGGAGGGAGAGAACAACAAAAGGGTGCAACCAAAGCTACTTTTCTCTCCTTCAGTTTCGCTTACGCTCAACAGCTCCCTCGTCAGAGGGAGCCAAGGTGGTCAATTGACCAGTTTACTGGTGACTAGTATTTGTTGCATGGCTGGCAGGCCAACAACAAGCGCACTTGTGCGCCGCCAGTATCGGTTAGGGCTATGCCCGAAAATGAAATACCACCCGCTATGCGGGTGGATATTTATTTGTGTTAGTCTAATTTAACATCTATCCATAACATTTCATAATGTTTACGAATTTCAGAATCAATATCGTGATAATACTGGGTGTTCATTTCCTCTTGGTTTTCAGGATACAAAATCTCATTACCGTAGTAGTAATAATCTTCGTTCTCAACAACCGCAGTATTAGGAGAAGCATAACCGATATATTCAGCATTAGCGGTGGCAACATCGGGCTCTAAAAGGAAATTAATATACATTAATGCGGCTTCATAATTTCTGCTGTTCTTTAAAATACAAGCCGAATCAATAAATATATTGGTGCCTTCTTCGGGGTAGAAAAACGCAAGGTCTTCGTTGGTTTCAACCATTGTTAAATAGTCACCTGCGTAGTAAGGGGCAATATAAGCCTCGCCCGTTTCCATTTTACCGTAAACCTCATCCATTACGTAAGACTGCAAATTAGCCTTGCCTTTTTTTAGTTTGTCGGCGGCTTTGTTCCAGTCCTTAGTGTTTTCGCTGTTAAGGTCAAGCCCCAAAAGCATTTGCGCTGTCATAAAGGCATCACGTGGGTTGTTGAAGTTTAAAACCTTGTCTTTGTACTTTTTGTCCCATAAAACGTTCCAAGAAGGTTCAACCTCGCCAACCAGCTTCGGATTATAAATAACACCAACCATACCAACGTTATAAGGCACGGTATATTCGTTTTTCTTATCAAAGTAAACCGATTTATAACGTTCGTCAATTAAATCATAATTTGAAAGCTTATTGGTGTCAATTTTTTGAAGCTCGTTTTCTTTAATAAGGCGCTGAATCATATAATCCGACGGGATAATAATGTCATATTTAACACCGCCGTTTTTAACCTGTGAATACATTGTTTCGTTGCTTTCAAAGGTGAGGTAATTAACTTTAATGCCCGTAACCTTTTCAAATTCGCGGTTAACGTCAATTGTGCCGTCGGCCCCGTCAGAAATATATTCACCCCAGTTGTAAACCGTAAGCTCGGTGCCTGCATATTCGCGGGTATAGGTGCCGCGAAGGTCTAAATCGTGATATTCATAACCACAACCGCAAAGCGAAAGGGTTAAAAGTGCAAGAATTAATAAAACACTTAATGCTTTCCTCATTTCGCACCCACCTTTCGAACAGCCGCCTGCTTTTCACTTTTGCTTTGAAGCATATTGTAAAAAATAAGCAGTGCGAAGACAACAAAGAAAATAATTGTTGAAAGGGCATAGGTGTCAGGTGTTACTGACTTTTTAGTCATATTGTAAATGACAATGGGTAAGGTCTGGTATTTACCGCAGGTAAAATAGCTTATTACAAAGTCATCAAGTGACAGGGTAAAAGCCATAATTGCACCCGTTGCAATACCGGTTGAAATAGAGGGTAAAATAACCTTAAAAAATGCCTTAAAGGGTGTACAGCCAAGATCCATTGCGGCATCAACCAAATTTGCATCGGTTTGGCGCAGCTTTGGCATAACCGATAAAATAACGTAAGGTAAATTAAAGGTTATGTGTGCGGCAAGCACGGTCACAAAGCCGAGCGATTCATTAAGCCCGAAAAGATTGCCGATAAAAATGAACAAAAGCATTAATGAAATGCCTGTTACGATATCAGCATTCATCATGGGAATGTTTGTCATTGACATTACAAGGCTTGACGCAACCTTTTTGCGAATTGCCAAAATGCCCACAGCCGCCGCTGTGCCCAAAACTGTTGATATAAGAGCAGAAAGCACTGCAATTATAAGGGTGTGCTCAAGGGCGGTAAGCATTGTTGTGTCATACACAAGCCCTTGGTACCATTTGGTTGAAAAGCCTTCAAACACCCAAACCGAGCTTGAAGAATTGAATGAAAAAATAATCATTACTGCCACAGGGGCATAAAGGAAAAACAAAATAAGTGCTATATATAGGCGGGAGAGTATTTTCATATAATTACCCCCTCGCTGTCATCGTCAGAGAAGCGGTTCATAATAACCATACAAACCAGAATCATCACCATAAGCACCATTGAAATGGCAGAGGCAACGTTGTAATAATCGGGCCCCGCATTGAAGAAATATTCAATAACGTCACCCACAAGCATTGTTTTGTTACCGCCAAGCTTTTGGGAGATATAAAAGGTGCTAACCGACGGTACAAACACCATTGTAACGCCCGAAATAATACCCGGACGGCTGAGCGGCAGAATAACGCGTCTGAATTTATTGAACGCGTTTGAGCCAAGGTCTTCAGATGCTTCTAAAAGGGATTTATCAATTTTAGACATAACCGAATAAATCGGCAAAATCATATAAGGGATAAAGTCATAAACCATACCGAGAATAACCGCGCCCGGTGTGTTTATAAGCTTTAACGGCTCGATGCCAAGCTTGCCTAAAAAGGTGTTAATAAGACCTGTGTTGGCTAAAATGGTTATCCAGGAATACGTGCGGATAAGAAAGTTCATCCACATAGGAATCATAACAATCATCATCAGCATTCTTTGGGAAGAAACGTTGACCTTTGTCATAAAATATGCCATTGGGTAGGCGAGAAGTAATGTTATAACCGTTGCGATAGCGGCATATAAAATTGAAATGCCGAATGCTTTTTTATAAAGCCCGATTTGCTTAACGTTTTCTAAGGTGAAGCCACCGTCAGCGTTTGTAAAAGCAAAATAAAGCATTATAAAAAGCGGCACCACAATGAAAATAACCGACCATACAACGTGGGGAGCAGCCAAAAGCTGGTTACCAAAGCTTTTTTTGTTCATCTATACTATTCCTCCTCGATTATATCGGAGAGGTGGTCGATTTCTTCGCTATAGCTTGAATAGTCACCGTAAAGACCCGAATATTCACTCTTTTTCATAATGTGGATAGCGTCAGGCTCAATAAAAAGACCAACCTTATCGCCAACAAAATGCACAACAGTGGTTTGAATCATCCATTTCAAGCCGCCAATGTCAACAATAATTTCATAATGCACACCAAGGAAGGAAACTGATGTTACAACGCCCGTAAGCATACCCTTTTCAATGGGGATAATATCAACGTCTTCGGGTCTTACAACAACGTCAACGGCTTCGTTTTCTTGGAAGCCTTTGTCAAGACAGTCGAATTTCTGACCCGAAAATTCAACGTAAAAGTCGCGTATCATTTTGCCGTCAAGAATGTTAGATTCGCCAATAAAGTCGGCAACGAAAGCATTTTCGGGCTCGTTATAAATATCCTGCGGGGTGCCCACCTGCTGAATTTTGCCGCCGTCCATAACAACCACGCGGTCAGACATAGTAAGCGCTTCCTCTTGGTCGTGGGTTACAAAGATAAAGGTAATACCCAATTGCTCTTGGATTTTCTTAAGCTCCTTTTGCATATCCTTGCGAAGCTTTAAGTCCAAAGCGGCAAGCGGCTCGTCCAAAAGCAGAACCTTCGGGTGGTTTGCAATAGCGCGGGCAATGGCGACACGCTGCTGCTGACCGCCTGAAAGGGTGTCAATATGTCGTTTTTCAAGACCCGAAAGGTTTACAAGCTTTAACATTTCTTCAACCTTTTGCTTAATTTCGCTTTCGGGCCATTTTTTAATTCTTAAACCAAACGCAACGTTTTCATAAACGTTAAGGTGCGGGAAAAGGGCATAACGCTGAAAAATGGTGTTAACCTGTCGTTTATAAGCAGGAACACCATTTATTTTTTTACCCTCAAATAAAACATCACCCTCGTCAGGCTCTAAAAAACCTGCAATAAGACGGAGAGTGGTGGTTTTACCGCAGCCTGAAGGACCCAAAAAGGTTATAAATTCCTTATCCTTGATATCAAGACTTAAGTTATCTAAAATAACCTGGTCATCAAAGGCAACGGATATGTTTTTAAGTTGTACAATATTTTCTTCTTTTTGCATAAGAAAGCATCCCCCTTTGTTCAACAACAACCGCGCCTCACGCGGTCTTAGTGTCGACACAAGAATAAATTTTTACCCTGTGCGATACCCGCTGAATTTGCTTTTTGTGCCCTGAACAAAGGGTTTTTCATAGTTTTCTCGTGTGATATCTTCAAACGGAAACTACGGCACAAAATTAGAAACAGCGCTCTACACAGATGCTTTGGAAAACTAAAGTTTTACCTATCATACACTATACTATTTGACCAATAAAAAGTCAAGTCTAAAACGCCAAAATTCTACAAAATATTTAATATATATTTATATAAAAATATGTTGCTGAAATTACAATAATGTGATATAATAATATGAATTATAATGCGATAATTATCGTTTGGTGAAGGGTGGGTGTTAAAAATGCGAATTTTGGGTATTGACCCCGGTTATGCAATTGTGGGCTATGGCGTGCTTAATTATGCCAAAAACCGTTTTTCGGTTGTGGGTTACGGTGCGATAACTACGAAGGCACACACCCCGCTTGAGGACAGGCTGATGGACATTTATAATGACACCTTAACCATTATCGACAAATATAGGCCCGATGAAATATCCATTGAAAAGCTTTATTTTAATACCAACTCTACAACGGCAATTGCGGTGGCTGAAGCCCGCGGGGTAATAATTCTTGCGGCAAAGCAAAAGGGTGTAAAAATTAACGAATACACACCCCTGCAGGTAAAGCAAGCTGTTACAGGCTATGGCAGGGCAGAAAAGCACCAGGTTATGGAGATGGTAAAAAGCCTTTTAAGTCTTACAAAGATTCCCAAGCCTGACGACACAGCCGATGCATTGGCTATTGCGATCTGTCACGGGCATTATTCTGATTCTGTTTTAAGGAGATAAAAATATGATAGCATCTCTTCGTGGTAAGCTTATTTATACTGATAATACTTCAGCCGTTATTGAATGTGGTGGGGTTGGTTATAAATGCTATGTTACAAAAAACACTTTATATAATCTACCACAAAAGAACGATGAGGTTTTTCTTCACACCTGTATGGTGGTGCGTGAAGACGCGATGGAGCTTTACGGTTTTATCGACCAGGCAGAGCTTGAATGCTTTAAGCTTATAACCTCGGTCAGCGGTGTCGGCAATAAAATCGGTCTTGCGCTTTTGTCTGAATTTTCGGCAAATCAGTTGACACTTTATATCGCAAGCAACGACCCGAAGGCCTTGACTGCCGCAAGCGGTGTTGGTATAAAGTTAGCGCAAAGAATTGTGCTTGAGCTTAAGGATAAAATCGGCTCACTTGAAGGCGGCGAAGCGCTTGAAATTAAGGCGGTCGGTAATGCAACCGTTAACAGCAATTCTAAAGAAGCGGTGGCGGCGCTTGTGTCACTTGGCTATACCCAAAGCGAAGCATCGCTGGCGGTTGGCAGACAGGATCAGTCACTTTCAACCGAAGACCTTATAAAGCTTGCGCTTAAATCACTTGCAAGGGGGCTGTAATAAATGATAGAACAGGAAATGGATTTTGAAAACCGTATCGTTTCACCTGATTACAGTTATGAAGATACGGCAGAATTATCTTTAAGACCTACAACCTTGTCTGAATATATCGGTCAGGATAAGGTTAAGGAAAATCTTAATATTTACATCAAGGCTGCTTTGCAACGTAAGGAAGCGCTTGACCACGTGCTTTTATACGGACCTCCCGGTCTTGGTAAAACCACCCTTTCGGGCATTATTGCAAGGGAGCTTGGTGTGAATTTGCGCGTAACGTCGGGCCCCGCAATTGAAAAACAGGGCGACTTGGTTGCAATTCTTACTTCACTTAATGAAGGCGACGTGCTTTTTATTGATGAAATTCATCGCCTTTCCCGCAACGTTGAAGAAATTTTATACCCCGCAATGGAAGACTTTTCACTCGATATTATTTTGGGTAAGGGTCCGTCGGCAAGGTCTATTCGTTTAGACGTTCCGCATTTTACACTTGTGGGCGCAACCACCCGTTCGGGTCAGCTGACAGCACCGCTTCGTGACCGTTTCGGTGTGCTTTTAAGGCTTGAACTTTACACTCCCGAGCAGTTAGCGCAAATCGTTACCCGTTCAGCAGGTATTTTGGGGATTGGCATTGACCACGACGGCGCGTTGGAAATTGCTTCCCGTTCACGCGGAACACCACGTATTGCAAACCGTCTTTTAAAGCGCGTGCGTGATATTGCGCAGGTTGAGTATGACGGCGAAATTACCGAAAAGGTAGCGCAGGCGGCTTTGGCAAGGTTTGAAATTGATGAACTCGGTCTTGATGATTTTGACCGCAAAATGCTTTCAACCATTATTAATGCATATAACGGCGGTCCCGTCGGCCTTGATACCTTAGCGGCAGCAATGGGTGAAGAAGCGGTAACTATCGAAGACGTTTATGAACCGTATTTAATGCAAATCGGCTTTTTGACACGTACCGCCCGCGGCAGATGTGTTACAAAGCTTGCTTATGACCATTTGGGTTTACAGTTTAATGATAAAACTGCGCAGCAGTCAATTTTTTAAAAGTGAGATTTTATGAGAACAGTAGAAGGATTTAAAGATTACGAATTAATTGATGCCGATTCAGGCGAAAGGCTTGAACGTTGGGGCGATATTATTTTAATCAGACCCGACCCGCAGGTTATCTGGTCGGGTAAACGTCAGGACAAGCGTTGGTATTCAGCAAACGCAATTTATCACCGTTCACAAAGCGGTGGCGGTTATTGGGAAAGGCTTTCAAAGGTGCCTGACGTCTGGTCAATAAAATATGATGATTTAACCTTCCGTTTAAAGCCGATGGGCTTTAAACACACGGGTCTTTTTCCCGAACAGGCGGTTAACTGGCGTTTGGCTAAGGAGCTTATTGAAAAGGAAGACCGCGAAATTAAGGTTTTAAATTTATTTGCTTACACGGGCGGCGCTACCGTTGCTTGTCTTTCGGCAGGGGCAAGCGTTACCCACGTTGACGCTTCAAAGGGCATGGTGCAATGGGCAAAGGAAAATGCCGTGGCTTCCGGTCTTGAGGGCGGAAACGTCAGGTGGCTTGTGGACGACTGCCTTAAATTTGTAAAGCGCGAAATCAGGCGCGGTAATAAATATGATGCAATTATAATGGACCCACCGTCTTACGGTCGCGGTCCTAACGGTGAGGTTTGGAAATTAGAACAGCAATTAACTGAATTGTTGCAGGAAACAGGCAAGCTGTTGTCCGACAATGCGGTGTTCTTTTTCCTTAATTCCTACACCGCGGGTCTTTCACCTACAATTTTAAATTATATGGTTAAAGAATACGTCGTGGGGGACCGTGCAGGTGAGGTTTTCACTGATGAAATCGGTCTTCCCGTTACCGCAAAGGGTATCAGTATGCCTTGCGGAAATACAACTGTATGGATGAAAAAATGAGCAATATTATTGAAATTAAAAACGTAACCTATAACTACACCGAGGATGAGATAGAATATACCGCCGTTGATAATGTTTCTCTTGATATAAAAAAGGGAAGCTTTACGGTTATTTTGGGTCATAACGGTTCGGGCAAATCGACTTTAGCGAAAATGATGAACGGACTGAACAAACCCACACAGGGTGATATTTTGGTCGACGGCATCAACACAAAGGCCGAAGAAACTGAGCTTTTGGTTAAACGCAAGGTCGGTATGGTTTTCCAAAACCCTGATAACCAGCTTGTGGCGTCTATTGTTGAAGAGGATGTTGCTTTTGGTCCCGAAAACCTGGGGCTTGAGCCAAAAGTTATCCGAGAAAGGGTAGACGATGCCTTAAAATCGGTAGGAATGTTTGAATTTAAAAATTCCACACCGCACCATTTGTCAGGCGGTCAAAAGCAGAGAATTGCCATTGCTGGTATGATAGCAATGCAGCCCGAATGTCTTATTCTGGACGAGCCCACCGCAATGCTTGACCCTAAAGGCAGGGCAGAAATTATAAGCACGGTTTTAAGGCTTAACAAGGAAAAGGGTATGACGGTTGTGCTTATAACCCATTATATGGAGGAGGCCGAAAAGGCCGACCGTGTACTGGTTATGAACGACGGCAAATTTATTGCTGACGGCACACCAAAAGAAATTTTTAAAAATGTAAAAATGCTAAAATCGGTTGGACTTGACGTTCCCCAAACGACCGAGCTTTTGTATGCACTAAATAACAGCGGTATAAAGGTTCCTACAGACGTTTTATCTATTGAGGAAACCGCACAGGCTATCGCAAATTATCTGGAGGAAAAATAACAAATTGTCAGTATTAGAGGTTAAAGGTTTATGCCACACCTATGGCGGAAATACACCATTTTTCAATGATGCCGTCAGTAACGTAAGCTTTACTGTCGAGCAGGGCGAAATGATAGGTATTATCGGTCATACGGGGTCGGGTAAATCCACACTTGTTCAGCACCTTAACGGTATTTTAAAGCCGACACAGGGTGAAATATTAATTGATGGGCAGGATATATGGGAAAAGCCGAAGGAAATAAGAAAAATAAGGTCAAAGGTTGGTCTTGTTTTTCAATATCCCGAATATCAGCTTTTTGAAGAAACGGTTTATGCCGACATTGCTTTCGGCCCTAAAAATATGGGACTCAGCGGTGATGAGCTTAAAAAACGTGTGCTTGACACCTGCCGTTTAATCGGTGTTAAGGATGAATATCTTGAAAAATCACCCTTTGATTTGTCGGGTGGTGAAAAGCGTCGTGTGGCAATTGCGGGCGTTATGGCAATGCAGCCGAAAATTATTGTTTTTGATGAGCCGACAGCCGGTCTTGACCCGAAGGGCAGACAGGATATTATCAAAATAATTAACGATTACCGTGCCGCCACAAACGCTACCGTTATTATCATTTCTCACAGTATGGAGGATATGGCGCAAATGGCCGACAAGCTGCTCGTTTTGTCTAAAGGCGAGGTTGTTATGTTTGATAAAACCGAAAAGGTCTTTTCAAACGGTGATAAGCTTCGCAGTATAGGTCTTAACGTGCCTATCGTTACCCGCGTGTTTGATGCTTTGCGCCAAAAGGGTTTTGATTTGCCTGATGACGTGTTCATGGTTGAAAGCGCGGTCAAGGCCATAAAGCAAGCAAAGGCAGGTGACCGAAATGCTTAAGGATATTACCTTCGGTCAGTATTTTGATTCTAAATCGGTTATTCATAAGGCCGACCCACGAATTAAAATTGTACTGCTTATTTTTATAATTGTTTTCATCTTTTTGTCAAAAAACTTTTACGGGCTTGGTCTTTCGGCATTGTTTATTCTTATAATGATGCTGGTTTCTAAAATTCCGCTTAAAATGTATTTTAAAAACCTTAAGGCTATTTTACCGATATTGATTTTTACAAGCATAATCAACGTGTTTTACGGTGAAGGTGACGTGCTTTTCAGTATCTGGAAATTCGAGGTAACTCTTGGCGGACTTGAACGTGCGGGCTTTATGGCACTTCGCATAATTTTGCTGATTGTTTCAAGCTCAACGCTCACCTATGCCACCACACCTAATGATTTAACCGACGCTATCGAAAGTCTTTTATCACCCTTAAGGTTTATCGGTCTTAAAACCGCGGTGCATACACTTGCTATGATGATGACCGTTGCTTTAAGGTTTATTCCCACACTGGTTGAAGAAGCCGAAAAGATAATGAACGCCCAAAAGGCAAGGGGCGCTGACCTTGAAAGCGGTAATTTGAAAGAAAAAATTAAAGCACTTATCCCAATATTAATTCCGCTTTTGTTTTCAGCGGTGCGCCGCGCGGCAGAGCTGGCAGATGCTATGGAATGCCGTTGTTATAATTCGGGTGAGGGCAAAACCCGTATGAAGCAGTTAAAGCTTCATTTTCGTGATTTTATGCTTACCGTTATAACCCTTATGTTTGGCGCGGGTGTTATTTTACTGAATATTTTTATATGATAAAAAGGGAGGGAGCCGCTGTGAAGCGCGTACTGCTTACAATTGAATATGACGGTACCGATTTTCACGGTTGGCAGTTACAACCCGATTTAATTACCGTTCAGGGCGTGTTGGAAAATGCCCTCACAAAGCTTTTTTCAAAACCTACGTCGGTTATCGGTACTTCACGTACAGATGCAGGTGTTCACGCAAATGAATTTTGTTGTCATCTTGACTGTGATGATAATATACCCGATGCGGCATTTCTGCGAGGGGTAAATTCGCTTTTGCCCCCAACTGTTGCGGTTAAAAGCTGTAAAACCGTTGCAAACGATTTTCACGCACGACGGGATGCAAAGGGTAAAACCTATGTTTATCACATTTACAACAGCAACGTTAAGGATGCCTTTAAAACGCGATATGCCTGGCATATTGAACGGTATCTTGACATTGATAAAATGAATGAATTTTGCAGTCTTATTGTCGGTACACACGATTTTGCGGCCTTTTGTTCAAGCGGCTCGCAGGTTGAAACTACTGTACGCACAATTAAAGAATGTTACGTAAAAAAGCAGGGAAGTGACGTGACCCTTACTGTTACGGCCGACGGCTTTTTATACAATATGGTAAGAATTATCGTCGGCACGGCGGTAGCGGTGTCTGACGGTCGGGTTAAAATTTCGGATATTCCAGAAATTTTGCAAACCGGTAACCGTGAGGGTGCGGGTATGACGGCCCCTGCACACGGTCTGTTTTTAGAAAAAGTTTTATATTAAGGTGATATAATGCCTGATTACAAACGTAAAAAAAGAAGTCGCTTTTCATCAAGGCCAAAGGCTGATAAGTCCCGCCTTGCAGTGAAAAAGAATAATAAAAATAAAATACAGTTTGATGAAGCCCCTCAAGCACCGCGAAAAAGACGCGGTCTGACCGTTTTAAAGGGTAACAAGGCTGAAATTAAAAGGCGCTGGCAAAGCACGTTTGTTGTTATTTTGGTTATTGCTTTGGCGGTTTTTGCGTGTGAAATTTTTATGCCCGCCGGTCTTTTTGAAACGGTGCAAACCACTGTTATTGCACTTGGTAGCGGTAATTATCCCATAGAATTTGAAAGCAACAATACCGATAACGTTGTGTCAAAGGGGAATTATTACTACGTTCTGACCGATGGTGAGGTAAAGGCAATTTCGGCAGGCGGTAAGGAAATTTTCACCTACAGTCACGGCTTTGAAAACCCTGTTATCAAAACCTCAAAAACAAGGGCGATTTTGTTTAACCAGGGTGGTAACGATGTTGTTATTTTCAAGCTTAATAAGGTCTGTGCTGAAATTACCACCGAAAAAGAAGTTATAAACGCGGCAATCGGGGACGACGGCACTTATGCGCTTATCACATCAGCCGATAGCTACGTTGCGGCGGTAAGCGTTTATAAAAAGAATAACAAATTAGCTTATGAATGGTATTCATCAAACGATATGGTGAATAACGTTGCGGTTGCCCCAAACGGTAAAAAAATTGCCGTTTCCACCTTAAGCGGTGCGGTCGGCAGCTTTAATTCAAAGCTTTTAATCCTTAATTTTAAATCGGCAAGTGCTGAATTTACTAAAGAATATAACGGCGAAATTGTATATAATTTAAGCTCGAATTTTTCGGGCGGTATTGCGGTTGCAACTGCTAATACTTACGATTATGTACGTTGGTTTAAATACGATTCAAAGCAGTATAAAAATGAATATAATCTGCAAATGCTTCGCGAAAGCAATAATGGTGCACTTTTGGTTTATAACCGTGAAAACGACAAGACCGACAACCGCATTGTTATGATTTCACCGCGCGGAGAAAAGAAGTTTGAATTTGAATTTAACGGCATTATAACCGACGTCGCTTTAAGGAATAATCACGTTTACTGTATTTCCGACACAAAGGCATATATATTGGATAAGGACGGTAAAATTATTCGCACTGCCGACTGTGGCTTTGGTGCGGTACGCTTTGCCGTTATTTCTCAAAACGAAATTGCGGTAATTACCGACAACCTTGTTAATAAGGTTAAATTTGAACAGGGGTAATTCTTAATGAATTTTTATTCAATTCTTATTGACGTAATTTTGCTTTTAATTATCGGTGTGGCTGTGTATTTTTCAGCAAGGCGCGGCTTTGTAAGAACGGTTGTTGAAGCGGTTGGCTTTTTAGCGGCCGTAATGGTGGCGTTAACAGTTTGTACACCACTTGCCACCGTTACTTATGATAAAATGCTTGAGCCGACCGTTTTAAAAATTGCGGCAAAAGAAGTTAACACCTATATGGGTGATATTCTTCACGAAATACCCGATTTAAGCGACAAATCCGACGAAATAAATGAATTTAAAACACAGTTTGATAATTCGTTTGATAAAATTATTAAAGCCTTGCCGTCCTTTGCAGAAAACTTTATTGAAAAATCCGGGCTAGAGCCCGAAAAGGTTTTAGAAAATATTGAAGGCACAATTGAAAACGACACAACGGTTGAAGAAAATACCCAAAAAATTGCCAAAAGCATTTCACAAAATCAGATTAAGCCCATAGTGGTAGAAATTATTTCTACAATTTATTCTTTGCTTTTAATGACCTTGCTGCTTATAGTTGTTAAATTCCTTGCGCGTGCGCTTAATAAAGCGTTTTCATTCAGCGTTGCAGGTAAGCTTAACCTGGCATTAGGCGGTGCTTGCGGTCTTGTAAAGGGGCTTGTATTCGCTTTTCTTATTTGTATAATAGTCTATACGGTGATTTCCTTTACCGAAAACGGTATCTGGATATTCACCTTTGAAAATATTGATAAAACGTTTATATTTAAAAACCTTATCGGTTTAATTAAAATTTAGGAGATCTAATTCGCATGAAACTTTGTTCCAAATGTAAAAAACGTCCTGCGGTGGTTTTTGTTTCTGATATGACAAACCCCAGCGCCGAGCCCAACGGTCTTTGCCTTGTCTGCGCAAAAGAGCTTGGTATTAAGCCCGTTGAGGATATGCTTAAAAAAATGAATATATCTGATGAAGATATTGAACAAATGAGCGATCAGTTTATGGATATTATGTCCCTTAATGAAGATGGTGACGATATTGATGATGCTGAGCTTAATGATGAAACCTTTGATATGGGTCGCGCACCCGCAATGCCGAATATGTCAATTTTCAATAAGCTTTTCGGTATGGGCGGCGAAAGTAAGGAAGGTACCGCCGAAAACGGTGAAAAAGCTCCCGAAAAGGAAAAGAAGGAAAAGCAAAAGAAAAAGCGCAACCGTTTTCTTGAACAATATTGCACCAATCTTACCGATAAGGCCAGAAATGGTGAAATTGACGTTATAATCGGTCGCGATAAAGAGCTTTACCGCACCATTCAGATTCTGTCCCGCCGTTCTAAAAACAACCCCTGCCTTATTGGTGAGCCGGGCGTTGGTAAAACCGCTATTGCCGAAGGTCTTGCCTTGCAAATTGCACGCGGTGAAGCACCTGCCCGTCTTTTGGATAAGCAAATTCATTTGCTTGACCTTACGGGTCTTGTTGCGGGCACACAGTTCCGCGGCCAGTTTGAAAGCCGTGTTAAGGGTCTTATAAGTGAAGTTAAAGAAGCGGGTAATATTATCCTTTTCATTGACGAAATTCATAATCTTGTCGGCGCGGGTGATTCGGCTGAAGGCTCAATGAATGCCGCAAACATTTTAAAGCCTGCGCTTTCCCGCGGTGAAATTCAGGTTATTGGCGCTACTACCTTTAAGGAATACCGCAAATATATTGAAAAGGATGCCGCGCTTGAACGCCGCTTCCAGCCTGTCACTATTGAAGAGCCTTCACTTTCTGAGAGTGAAAATATTTTGATGGGTGTTAAGGGCTATTATGAAGGCTTCCATAACGTAACTATCCCTGACCATATCGTTAAAAAGGCGGTTATTTTGTCTGAAAGATATGTAACCGACCGTTATCTTCCCGACAAGGCAATTGACCTTCTGGACGAAGCCTGCGCTTGTGCAAGTCTTGCTAATACTGCGGTTGATGAGCTTTATAAGGTTAACAAAAAGGTTGCCGAATATTCAATTAAGCTTGAAGAATTAGAGGCCGAGGTTGAAAACCCCGATTATGAAAAGCAGGCAATGGTAAAGGCCGACCTTGAAAAGTATAAAAAGCAGGCAAATGAGCTTTGCGAGGCTACCGTTTCAACCGTTGTTACCGATATGGATATTGCAAAGGTTATCGAGCTTTGGACTGGTATTCCCGCAACAAAGGTGCAGGAAAGTGACTTTGAAAAGCTGGCGCAGCTTGAAAATGCTTTGAATGAAAAGATAATCGGTCAAGAGGAAGCCACAAAATTGGTTGCAAGTGCAGTTAAACGTTCGCGTGTACGCACAAACAATCTGCACCGTCCCGCTTCCTTTATATTTGTCGGTCCGACAGGTGTCGGCAAGACTGAGCTTGTGAAGGTGCTGTCACAACAGCTTTTTGACACACCCGAAACCTTAATCCGTCTTGATATGTCCGAATTTATGGAAAAGCATTCTGTATCCCGCATTATCGGTGCGCCTCCAGGATACGTGGGTTATGACGAAGCGGGTCAGCTTACCGAAAAGGTAAGAAGAAAGCCTTATTCGGTAATTTTGTTTGACGAAATTGAAAAGGCTCACCCCGACGTTTTAAACATCCTTTTGCAAATTCTTGACGACGGTACTGTTACCGATGCGCAGGGCAGAAAGGTTAATTTTGAAAACACCGTCGTGGTTATGACCTCAAATGCAGGCAGTGACAGAAGTGAAAATCTTTTGGGCTTTGGTAAAACTCAGGCCGAAGGCTCAAAGGAAAAGGCGCTTAAGGCACTTGAAGGCTTCTTGCGTCCCGAATTTATTGCCCGTGTGGATGAAATTGTGGTATTTTCACCTTTGTCGGATGAATCGTTGCAAAAAATTGCATCACTTATGCTTAAGGAATTTGCTGATTCTCTTAAAGAAAAGCTTATTGAATTTAAGTATGATGCTTCGGTTTGCAAGTATCTTGCAAGCAAATGTGACGGCATTAAAAAGGGTGCGCGTGAGCTCCGCAACCTTATCCGCCGCGAAATTGAAGCCCCCATTGTCGATTTAATTATCGAAAAGGGTGAGGGTAATATTTCCGCAATAAGCGCTTCTGCCGATGAAAAAATTAAAATTGATATGATGTAATAAAACCCCGCGGCAAATCTACCGCGGGGTTTACATTTTAAATTATAGTTTATCGGGCAAGGATTCCCCTTTAACACTCCATCAAACCAAAACATATACTGTATTGTATTTATTTGTTTGTTTAAATAAACGAAAAACAGGCAAGAATATAATCGGAGTGTGAAAAGGTTATGAATATTAAACGCGGAGAAATTTATTACGCAGATTTAAGTCCGGTTATCGGTTCAGAGCAGGGCGGCATACGTCCCGTGCTTATAATTCAGAATGACGTGGGCAATAAATACAGCCCTACGGTTATTGCGGCGGCAATTACAAGCCAACGCGACAAAACTAAGCTGCCAACACATATTACGGTTGACGCAGTTGGTTGCGGTCTTGCAAAAGATTCAATAGTGCTGCTTGAACAGGTGCGCACCATTGACAAACAACGCCTAAAAGAAAAAATGGGCTGCTTGGATATTAATGCCATGCACCGCGTGGACAAGGCTTTAAGTGTTAGCTTTGGTTTGGATATTGCATCTACTGGGTTTACTACATAAGTGAATCCTTAAAAATGACGTCGTGCGCTTAAGGAAAGTTATACAAGACGCAATTATTTTGAACAAAATAATTTTAAAGATCCGGCATAAAATTGAAATACGGTGTAGCCTTAATGGGCTACACCGTATCTACATATCGTGCCTGTATTTGGCTGTCACCGCCAAATTTTGGGAGTTGATTTTTAAGTCGTTCAGTTTGTAATTTTTGCTTCTGTTATAACAGTTACCGAAACACCCTGCGGTACACGATAAGTGAAGATCGGTTGATCACCATCAAAGTGCCATTCGGTGTAGATTTCGCCATATTTTGATTGATAACGTACTGCATAACTGCCGATTTCTTTAATCATAACGGGCTTTAGTACTACGTGTGAAAGGCCGGGTGTTGATTCGTTAATACGAATTCCGCCGAGATATTCAAAAAACCACGCAATTACAGAGCCAAGCGAGAAATGTGCCATACTTATAGATTTATCAGGATCTGCTTCACCAAGCCAGCTTTCGGTGATGGCGGTAGCGCCTGTTGAAAGCATATTTAGCCAAGAAGGGAAGGTTTTATTGGTAAGAACTTTATATGCAATTTCCTTATAACCGAACTCTGCCAATACTTCAAAAATAAATCTTGTTCCTA
This sequence comes from Acutalibacteraceae bacterium, assembly GCA_045580625.1. Taxonomy (GTDB): domain Bacteria; phylum Bacillota; class Clostridia; order Oscillospirales; family Acutalibacteraceae; genus UBA737. The sequence continues at coordinate 16,381 of JAZNOE010000021.1, forward strand.
TAAAACCGGTTGTTAGATGATAATCAGATTTCTTTATGTATTCTGCCAAGGTTGCCGCTAAAGCACTTCGATTTTCTTCGGGAGCAATGCCGAATACTACAGGAAGCACAATGCCGCATTGGTTACGGGCGTCATAGTCGGTGCCGTTATCTACCAAGTGGCGGAGGTTAAATTCTTCGCGCGCCGCTTTTGCTTTTTCGCGTAAGGTGGCGCAAGTATCGGTATCGCCCAAGATTTCCGCCACGTCAGCCACACGAGAAAGCATATGGTAATACCAGCAGCCGCCGAAAAATTGCTTATTAGGGGAAATGCCTGTGGGGGATAACCAGTCACAGTATTGGTGCGAATCCTCCTGCGGTAAAATCATTCCGTCAAATTCTTGCCTTTTTTCTATAAGCTTTAGCATTGCGGGATATCTGCGCTTTAATAATTCCTTATCGCCGTAAAAAGCATATAAGGTTAGGGGGATTTCATAGGTTTCGTCTTCCCAAGCGTAGGGGCCGTCGTGCATTTTTCTGCCGTTTTCGGTCCAACGGGCGAGGAATTCGGAATTATCCGTAAGCCAACAAGCGGCGTGAGAGAAAATTTCGGCATCGCCGTTCCAGAAATTCTTCTCGCGTGTGGGACAGTCGGTAGGACCGTTGAAAAGGTTATTGAGCCAAGCGCGTTTGGTAGCGGCAAAAATTTTGTTCAGCGCTTCATCGTTTGTGATAATTTCGCCGCATTCTTTTAGTTCGTTATGAAGCTCAAACGCGGTAAGCTGTACAATTTGTGCAGGGTCGTCCAAGCATTCTACCCAAACGTACCTAAAGCCGGTATATGCAAAGCGGCATTCATAGGTTTCGTTTGGCTCGCCCTTGGCGTAATATACGTCAAGATTTCTCATAAATAAGGGGCTTTTGCCGTCGGGGGCGCAATCGTTTTGGTAAAATACGGTAGTAAAGGCACCGCTTTCGGGCATACCGTCTTTTGTTAAACGCTCGCAGTATCTAATTCTTACCTTTTGTCCCGGCTTTAAATTTTTAAAAGTAATACGCGCTCTTCCGGCAATACAAACACCGACGTCGTATAAAAATGAGCCGTCAGGCAGCACTTTATATTCGTTTAAGGGGTATTCCTTCATTTTCTTAATATAGGGATAATTTTGCGCGAGCAATGTCAAGGGTTCGGCATTATTGCGGGCAGATACTGAAACAAAGTCGGTTGTATCGGCCGCTGGTGTACACCAGTCCTTCTTTTCAAGGCGGGCATCATATCGTTCACCGTACTGAATGTCGTTTTCTATAAGCGGCGAAGGGGCACAACGCCATAATTCATCGGTGTAAATTGTTTCTTTTGTTCCGTCGGCATATTCGAGCTCCAATATAGCCATTATTTCTGGAATTTCTGCTGTCATTTCTCCCCATGACGAGCAGTTATACGAACCGTTGCCTGTAATTACACCAAGCGCGTTGTCGCCCTCTTTAAGCAAGTACAAAACGTCAAAATCCTGATATTCCTTTGTATAGTTTTGGCCAAAGGGCATAAAGAAGCTATCGGTAATTCTCTCTCCGTTCATGTACGGCTCATAACAGCCAAGCGCCGTTGAATATAAATGGGCAGAAATCGGCATTTTCTTTAATGAAAACTGACGAATAAAATAGAAGGAACGTCGCAATGCTCTTGGGTGAAGCTCCATCACGTTTATACCGCGGCAGTGAGAACCCTGTGTAGCGGTTTCAAATCCCTCGGGTTCTTCGGTTTCCCAAAAGTTAACCAACTGCAACTGTTTGAACTGTTTATCGGTCACAATTTCTTCCGTCGTACCGTCGGTATAATAAATTCTAATACCGCCGGTGATTGCCGCACTGAAAAAATCGTCGGTTCCGCTTTGATAACCTCTGATATGCAGATTGTTTTCTCCGCTTTTAATTAACGCTGTAACGTCGGTAAGCTTTAAATGCTTTGTGTCATTCGCAACCTGTGTGCCGTTTAGCCATAAATCGAAAAGGTTGTCGCAACGAAAGGCAAGCTCTGCCTTCTTAATCTCTCTTGAAGGAGTAAAGAGACGGCAGGCATGAAATCTCGTACAGCCATAGGGCCAAATGTAAAGGGCATTTTTAAAATTTTCTTCTTTTTCCCCGTACATTTTTTCCAATAAATTAAGTGGGGCAGAAATATACTTTGCATTTGAAAAATTTTTAGTCTCCATTTTTTCTCCTTATATTATATCTGTTTTTCATATTTGGAAAAGGGTGGAATTTAAAGCTTTGATATGCTTTTTCATTTTAAAGTTATTATAGCATTTTTTCAAATTCAGTGCAACAATAAAACAGAGATTTAGGCATAGAATAATCGCTAATCTTGCCATTCTCCCATCGGGTGTAATAATTCTTTATGTGGCTATGCTTCAAACTGCCATAATATTTTCAAGCCCCACAATAAAAATGCAACTGAAATTTGTCGACAATAAAAATATTTTAACCGTTTATATGTTATGCATAACGGAAATAATCCTTAATGGAGGTGCTGTTATGTATAACAAGGTTTCAATTTGCGGGGTGGATACGTCAAAATTACCTGTACTTCGCGAAGCGCAGAATGAAGAGCTTTTGAAACGCACAAGGGCAGGGGATAAATATGCTCGTGATGAGCTTATAAACGGTAATTTAAGGCTTGTTTTAAGCGTTATTCAGCGTTTTACAAACAGGGGTGAAAACCTGGATGATTTATTTCAGGTGGGGTGTATAGGTTTAATTAAGTCAATAGATAATTTTGATATTTCGCAAAACGTGAGGTTTTCAACCTACGCCGTGCCGATGATAATTGGTGAAATAAGGCGGTATTTAAGGGATAACAATTCAATAAGGGTAAGTCGTTCAATTAAAGATACGGCATATAAAGCAATGCAGGCTAAGGAAAGGCTGACCGCCAAAACAGGTAAAGAACCGCAGGTGCAGGAAATTGCAAAGGAATTGGACTTACCTGTTGAGGACGTGGTAATCGCCCTTGAAAGTGTTGTAAGCCCTATTTCACTTTATGACCCCGTTTATTCAGACGGTGGTGACACAATTTACGTGCTTGACCAGGTGGGCGACAAGAATGATGATAAAAACTGGTTAAGCGAAATTGCTTTTAAAGAAGCAATTAAAAATTTAAGTGACCGCGAAAAGCTTATTTTATCCCTTCGTTTTATGCAGGGCAAAACACAAATGGAGGTATCAACCGAAATCGGAATCTCACAAGCGCAGGTGTCACGTTTGGAAAAGGGCGCTTTACAGAAAATAAGGGAATAAAAAAGCGCCGTTTAAACGGCGCTTAAAATTTATTCAGTTGTTACGTTTTCAATTACAACGTCTTCGCTTATTTTAACCGTGTTATCGCTTTTCTTTTTGAAGCTGATTTCGGCAATTTTCAAACCTGCTGTTACAAAACCGATAAGGTTTACAAGGGAATTTATAGTGCCAATAGAGTTTGAAAGAACGGAATATAATACCCACTTAAAGCCTGCGTTGTGGCCGAATGATGAAATAACGTTTGATGTATTGCTGAAGAATGTAAAAATAAGACTTATGCCAAGCAATGCTGCGGGAACAAATACCGCAAAACGCAAAATTTTTGGCAGTGGCTTTTTTATAAAGAAAAATACCGTAAATAAAACGCCGACTGCAATAAACAATAAATAAATAAACAGGCTGAAGCCGGTTGATATAAAATGTCCGACCCCTAATTTATAGTTGTATTTAACGGAATTTAAAATATTGGAAATTAAAGAAATTAAAACAGAAAGCCAGAATAACGTACTGCCTGCGGCATAGGCAATTTTATCAAATTTTGTATGTATGCCAACAGCAAATATAATACAGCCGATAAAATGGACAATACTGCCTAAACTGAAAATTGTGGAAATCAAAATCCTTATGATAGAAAGAAAATCATTCCCTAAAATTATATTATATAAGGGGGTTGTTATTAAAGGAATAAACGCGAGATATAAAAATGATATTGTTGCAATAACTGCGCTGATATTTATTTTTTTCTTAAGCTTTGGCATATTTTATCTCCTTAAAAAGTTTTAATAATTATATCATTATATCGGAATAGTGTCAATAAAAATTGGGGTTTGCCGCTAAGGCGAAATTCGGAATTCGTAATGCGTAATTATAGAACAATTTAATTGTGCATTTGTAGGGGAAACCATTGGTTTCCCGTTAATTTGGCGAATTGCTGACGGGCGACCATTGGTCGCCCCTACATGTATGCATCTTCCCGACAAACTATAATTTGACAACAAAAAATGCGGTGGTTTCCCACCGCATTAAATTTTATTTTTTTGCAAATTTTAAAACACGTAAAATTACCGGTGCTAAAATTATGTTGGTGACAAGTTCAATTATAAAATTAGTGCCTGCAAGACCGATAAACATATAAGCAGTCACGTTTGTGAAGCCTGCCGCAACACCCCATGACTTGATGGTTTCAAGAAAGAACACACAACAGCCAAGTAAAAACACACCTGTGTTTACAATGGGGCAGGTAACAGCGGCCGCCATAACTGCCAGATATTTATTTTTGTTTTGCAGTGCCTTATAAACAAGACCTGCCGCAATACCGCAAAGGGTGCCTTTGGCCAAAACCGTAATTATTGTGCCTAAAAAATCGACCGCTAAAAAGGGTGCTGCGTCACCGCTTAAAAGCACGATGACACCAAACACAAAGCCAAGCCAACCGCCGGTTAAAACACCGCAGGTTGCCGCGCCGATAACAACGGGCACAAGCACAAGGGTAATGGAAAACATACCAAAGCGTAATGCCATACTTACGTACTGCAGCACAATTACAAGCGCTGTCAGAATTGCCGCAAAAACAAGTTTTTGCGTGTTTTGTTTTCTTGCCAGTGATTTACTCATTTTTATTACCTCCGATACTGTCCCTAAAGGGTACAGTTCACAATAATATTACAATCCGCTAAAAGCGGTAATTGCTTAATGATTTTTTTCGTAAATGGCGCAAAGACCTTCAAGTAAAAGGTTTTCGTTATAAATTATACTGTGCTTGCAATGAGTAATAATTTCTTTTGAAAGGCCGCCCGTTGCAACAACGGTTGGGATTTCACCAAGCTGTGCTTCGATGCGGTCTAAAAGGCCGTCAAGCATTGCAGCGCTGCCAAGCACTAAGCCCGACTGCATAGATTCAACAGTATTACTGCCAATGACAGATTTGGGCGCCTCTATCGGTATAGATGGCAAAAGCGCGGTATTTTCTGCCAAGGCCTTTAAGGTTAAACGAACACCTGCCGCAATAACACCGCCTAAAAATGCACCATCCTTATCTAAAACGCTTAAGGTGGTAGCGGTGCCCATATCAACAATAACGCAGGGCATTCTGTAGGTATCAATTGCACCAACAGCGCCTGCAACAAGGTCAGCGCCCAGCTGTGCAGGGTTGTCAATTTTAATGTTAAGACCGGTTTTTATGCCGGGGCCGATCATTAACGGAACTATCTGGCAAAGCTTTGCAACCGCACGGCTTATGCTTTTGCCGACCGAAGGAACAACCGAGGAAATGATGCAGTCTTCAATGTCGGCAGGGTTCATATTATAAAGCGACAAAAGATTTTTAATGTCAATGGCATATTCATCTTCAGTGCGCTTTGTATCAGTAGCCAGACGGGCTGTAAAGCCTAAAATCCGGTTATTATAAGTGCCAAGTGTTATATTCGTGTTGCCGATATCAATAGTCAGAAGCATTCACATCAGTCCTTTCGTTATTATTATATATAAAATAAGATATAAAATCAAGATTTTTGTTGACAAACAGGTTTTGAATTGTTATAATAGTGGGTGCTAAATGGAAGAGTATGTCTTCTTTAGCTCCTTGTTCCGTGTAATCACGGGACCAAAAGTCCAGAAGGAGGTGCAAAAGTAAATGACCAATAAGTATGAGGCTGCTATGATTTTCACTGTAGCAAACGGTGAAGAAGCAACATTGGCTTTGAAAGAAAAGTTCAATGACCTTATCGCTAAGAATGGTACCATTGAAAATGTTAATGATTGGGGCAAGCGTCGCCTTGCATATCTCATTAACGACGAAGCTGAAGGTTACTATGTTTTCTTTGAATTTGAAAGCGAGCCGACCTTCCCCGCAGAATTAGAGCGTATTGCAAAAATTACTGACGGTGTTCTTCGTATCATGGTTATCAAAAAGTAAGCAAGGAGAAAACAATAGATGTTTAACTTAGTTGTTTTAACAGGCCGCTTAACGGCTGATCCCGAGCTCAAGACCACCCCTAACGGCACAAACGTTACAACTTTTTCAATTGCTGTTGAACGCCGTTATCGTTCGGGTGAGGAACGTCAGACAGATTTTATTAATATCGTTGCCTGGCAAAAAACTGCAGAATTTATTACCAAATATTTCAAAAAAGGTAATCTTATCGGTATCGAAGGTTCTATCCAGACCAGAAGATATCAGGACAAGAACGGTAACAACCGCAACGCTTTTGAAGTAATTGCAAACAACGTTCAGTTTGTTGAATCTAAAAAGGATTCTTCAGCAAGCGACGGTGCAAGCTTCAGCAATGCAGATGTTAATGATTTTGCAGAAATGGACACTGTTGATGACAGTGACCTTCCGTTCTGATTTATTTAATATTTAACGATTGGAGGCTTTAAAATGGAAGAAAGAAACGAAAGACCCATGCACAGAAAACCCCGCAAGAAGGTTTGCCATTTCTGTGTTGACCGTGTTGAAGCCATTGATTATAAGGATGTTGCATATCTTCGCAAGTTCATTTCTGAACGCGCTAAGATTTTACCCCGCCGTGCTACCGGCACCTGCGCTGCTCACCAGCGTGAATTGACAACCGCTATCAAGCGTGCTCGTCAGATTGCATTACTTCCTTATGTTAATGACTAATAATTAACAAAATTAAAACGCTCGCTGAAAAGCGAGCGTTTTTGTTGTATAACGAAAACCACGCGATAGTCGCGTGGTTCAGTGAAGGTTTACCGATGAACAAAAACAAAATCCTCCATTTGTGTTATTATAGCAGAGACCTGCCAGTCAAGCTAAAACACAAATGGAGGATTTATAA
>JAZNOE010000022.1:0-5738 GCA_045580625.1 Acutalibacteraceae bacterium
TAGTAACACAGCCCTTTACAACATCGAATCTTATGCCGCAACACAAGCTAACTCAGACGTTGAAAACCTTCCTGAATTGCTTATTGCAATGATGAGATATGGTGACGCTGTTGCAGCTTACGTTGGATAATATCTACTAAACTAAAAAAAGGCTCCCAAACGGGAGCCTTTTTTGTTTGGATAATTAATTTGGGGTTATAAGCCTTCCCTTCAAGGCTTAGATAAACCGTAGTTTTAATACACATATATAAAAACCATCTCAAATGAGATGGTTTTAAATTTACAAATTTTCAATATATTTTTTAAGCGCATTAAACGATTCTTCGCTTATAACGTGTTCAATACGGCAAGCGTCCTCTGTGGCGGCCTTTTCACTTACACCCAAACGCATCAAAAGCCTTGAAAGCACAGTGTGGCGTTCAAACAGCTTTCGTGACACTGCTATTCCGTCTTCGGTAAGTGTAATGAAGCCTTCGTGCGAAACGGTGATGTAACCGCCGTTTTTAAGCAGACCCACAGCACGGCTTACACTTGGCTTTGAATAACCCAAATGCTCACATATATCAATTGAACGTACGTTGCCGCCCTTTTGCGACAAAACGTATATCGTTTCCAAATACATTTCGCCCGATTCCTGCAAGGCCATAATTTCACTTCCTTTAAAACGTTGTGTGCCAGGCTTTATTCAAACCAATTATTTATATAAGAAACAAGCGCGGGTACAAGCTTTTTGATTTCCTTACCGCTGGTATTTATGCACAGGTGATAGCTTTCCCTGTGACCCCATTTTGTGTCGGTAAACATTTCACGGTAATTGGCGCGACATTTATCAATATCACGGCACATATATTTTATTTTGCGGTCGTTAAGGTTTTCTTTTTCCTGATTCCTTGCTTTGCAGCGTGCAATTTTCGATTCCATATCTGCATAAACAAACAAATTAAGCGGGTTATAATCCTTAAGTATAACGTCTGCCGCACGACCGATAATAACACAGTCACCCTGCGAAGCGAGCTCTTTAATTAAATTATGCTCGGCATTGGCAATTTGAAGTGACTGATTAATGCCGAAATTATAGCTTGTAAAGCCGCGACCGATGGTGGAATTATAAAACACCTTTACGTCCCTTTCAGACATATTGGCAACATAATTTTTGTCAAGACCTTGCTTTTCGGCTACCATATCAATAATCTGTCTGTCATAGCAGGGAATACCTAATTCATCGGCAAGACGTTTGCCAAGCTCACGTCCTCCGCTGGAAAATTCACGGCTGATAGTAATAATTCTGGGCATAAAAACCTCCGAAAACATTTTATTAAAATAATTATATCATTTTTAAAAACAAAATGCAATATTTTTGCATTTGTTCGCTTTTTGCGGAAAAATTTTCATTTTTATGTATAAATTGCCTCAAATTACCAAATATTTATAACAGAACAAAATGTTCGGGAGGTAATTTGAAAATGAAAAAACTTTTAGCGTTATTTTTAACCGCATTAATGCTTTCGGGAATTTTTGCGGGTTGCAAGAAAAAGGGAACAGACAATGAAGTATTGCGCGTTGCGGCACTTTCTTCGGGCTATGAAGCAACAAAATCGGGTATGTGGAAAGAGGTTTGTGATGCTTTTACCTCACAAACGGGAATTAAGGTTGAGCTGACCTTAGAAAAGAATTTAGAAGACGTGATTTCTGCTTCAATGCAGGGCGGTGATTTTCCCGACGTTGTAATGCTTGCGACAGGTCGAGAAGCGGGACTTACCGAGCAATTTATACAGGATAAAAACCTGACAGACTTAACCGACGTGCTTAAAATGAAGATACCGGGTGAGGATAAAACTGTAAAGGAAAAGCTTGCAGGCGGCTTTGTTGACAGTGTTGCCACAAACCCTTACGGCGACGGTAAAACTTATTTGATGCCGATGTTTTATTCACCCTGCGGTCTTTTTTACAATGCGGGTCTTTTCGAGCAAAAGGGCTGGGAATTGCCTGAAACCTGGGATGAAATGTGGGCTTTGGGCGACAAGGCAAAAAAAGAAGGGATTTATCTTTTTACCTATCCCACAACGGGTTATTTTGATGCGTTTTTCTATGCGCTGATGTATACAGTAGGCGGTGCTGACTTTTTTGATAAGGCCACCAATTATGAAAAGGATATCTGGGACAGTGAAGAGGGAAGGCTTTGCCTTGATATAATGGCAAAATTGGCAACCTACGTCAACCCCAAAACACCCGCGCAGGCCAATGACCAGGACTTCACCAAAAATCAGCTCATGGTAATGCAGAATGAAGCATTGTTTATGCCAAACGGAACCTGGATAGTGGGCGAAATGCAGGACGCAAAGGCCGCCGAAGGCTTCAAATGGGGTATGACTGCGCTGCCGTCAGTCAAAAAGGGCGGTGACAGTTATTCTTATACCTGGATAGAACAAATTTGGGTGCCAAAGGGTGCTGAAAATATCAAGACCGCCAAGCAGTTTATTGCATATATGTATTCTGACGCGGCGTGTGAAATTTTTGCCGAGCGTAATGCAGTTCAGCCGGTTTTGAATGTTTCGGATAAGTTAAGTGAGGATAACAGATTATTCTATTCAATATACGATAACGGTGCAAAGGCAGCAATGGGCAATTTCGCGGCTTATAAGTCGGTAGCAGGTCTTGGTAATATCAACGAAGTATTCTTTGACCCGATTAATTCACTTGTATCGGGCAAGCTTACAAAAGAAAAATGGATTGAGGATATTAAAAAAGCCAACGTAATTATGAGGGAAAATTTGATTAAGGATAGTTAAATTGGGGTTTATCGCTTTTGCGAAATTCGTAATGCGTGATTCGTAATTCGTAATTATAGAACAATTTTATTATTTATTCGTAGGGGAGAGCATTGCTCTCCCGCATAATCTCGCAAATTGCTGACGGGCGACCACTGGTCGCCCCTACATGTATGCATCTTCCCGATAAACTAAAATTTATAACCCAAAAGGAGTGGTATGTATGAACGCGGTGAAGCGCAAAAATTTATTTATGCTTTTGTGTGTTGCGCCTGCAACATTTTTGTTTTTTATATTTATGCTTTACCCGACCTTTTCGGTTTTCAGAATGTCATTTTTTGAACGCGGGGCATATTCCAATAAAGAAGCTTACGTCGCGTTCGAAAATTTTAAGGTGTTGTTTAAAGATGTGCGGTTTATCCGCGCGGCGCAAAACACGGTGTTTTTGATTGTTTTCGTAACGGTAATAACAATGCTTTTATCCCTTTGTTTTGCATTTTTTCTTACGCGCGAGCGTATACTGCTTGGCAATTTCTTTCGTGTTATTTTTTATATTCCAAACATTTTATCGGTTGTGGTTATAGCGGGTGTATTTTCTGCTGTTTATGATGCGAATAACGGTCTTCTAAACAGTTTTTTATCATTCTTTAAAAAGGAAATAACGGTGCTTTGGAAGGGTGAAGATACTGTAATTTTTTCGCTTATTATAGCACTTGTGTGGCAGGCGGTGGGTTATTATATGGTAATGTATATGGCGGCAATGTCGACTGTACCCAAAAGTATGTATGAAAGTGCAGCTTTAGACGGCGCGACACGTTTCAGCGAATTTTTTAAAATTACCCTTCCGCTTATATGGACTAATCTTCGTACTACACTAACCTTTTTTATAATTTCAACCATTAATATGGCTTTTTTGTTTGTAAGGGCTATGACGTCGGGCGGACCAAACGGTGCAAGTGAAGTTGTGCTTTCATTTATGTATAACCAAAAGGATGACGGGCTTTACGGTTACAGTATGGCGGCGGGTGTTCTGATTTTTATTTTTTCATTTTTGCTTTCTTTTGCGGTTAACCGCATAACCAGGCGTAAAATTTTGCAGTTTTAAGGTGCATTTTATGAAAAAATCAAGGCTTTATAACGGTTTTATTTTTTTGATTTTTGCCATTTCAAGCATTACGGTATTAGTGCCTGTGGGATGGGTGTTTTTGGCAGCCTTTAAGCAAAACAGAGAATTTTACGGCAACCCCTGGACCTTGCCGCAAGGACTATATTTTCAAAACTTCATTAATGCCTTCAAAAATGCAAATATGGGTGAATATATGCTGACATCGACTATTGTAACGGCAACGGCACTTGTTTTACTGTTGGTGTTGGCTTTGCCCGCGGCTTACTGTCTTTCGCGTTTTAACTTTTGGGGTAACGGTGTTTTGAACGCACTTTTTATGGCGGGACTTTTTATAAACGTAAATTATATCGTTGTGCCGATTTTCTTAATGCTTCGTGATGCGGATAATGTGTTAAAGGACTTTTTCGGCAACGGTTTTTTGTTAAATAATTTATTTGTTTTAGCTCTTGTTTATGCATCAACTGCTCTTCCGTTTACAATATACCTTTTATCATCCTATTTTTCAACACTTCCGCACGATTTTGAAGAAGCGGCATATATTGACGGTGCGGGTTATTTTATGACAATGATAAAAATAATGTTCCCGCTTGCAAAGCCGTCAATTATAACGGTTGTTTTGTTTAACTTTTTGTCTTTTTGGAATGAATATATCATTTCAATGACCCTGCTTTCAAAGTCGGGCGGAATGCGAACTCTGCCTGTCGGGCTTATGAATTTAATGCAGGGTCAGCAGGCTAAAGCGCAATACGGCATTATGTATGCGGGACTTGTGCTTGTAATGCTGCCAACCCTAGTGCTTTATATTTGTGTTCAGAAAAAGTTGACCGAGGGTATGACCGTCGGCGGTGTAAAGGGGTAAGAAAATGTTTAAAGCAGATTCGAAATTAAGAATTATTTTAATTTTGTTGTGTTTTTTGGCCGGAATGCTGCTTGTGTTTTTCGGTTGGACCTTTACAGGTGAAATGTTAGGGCTTATAATAATGCTTGCGGGTGTGGTGCTGCTTTTAACCGCACTTTTAGTTTATAACTATCCGTATAGAAATTAAAAAAATGCTTTGAAAGATTATTTCTTTCAAAGCATTTATATTTTATGGGCAAATTATGGTGCTAAAAATGAGAATGCGGGAATATTTCTTAAAACGCCGAAGGCTACCGCTAAAACCACGGCAATGAGCAACATAGCGGTTTCAAATTTGTTGCTTTTCTGATAACCCTTTAAAACATAAATTATATAATGTCTTAAAGCGAAAACTAAACCAATCGGACCTATTGTCATAACAAATGCGTTATAGCCGAATGCGGCTTTAAAATCAAATGCGGCAAGGCTTATAAACATTCGGCTTACACCGCAGCCGGGGCAGTGAAGCCCGGTTATAAGATTAAAAATGCAGGGCAGCCCCAGATGGGTAAGCTTGACAAAAATAAAATATAAAATGCCGATAAGCAAAACCGTGCCTGTGCTTTTAAGCACAGTTTTAAGCCTTGCAGACTGTTTATCGTCAAGTCGTTTCATACCGCCGCATCCTTTCGTTAAAATACAGTATAAGTATACTAAACAAAAAAATGAATGTCAACGGGTTGAAATATACATTTTGAAAAAACGGGCTTACATTTATTGGTATAAAATATATTGAAATAATAATAAAAATATGTTAAACTAAAGAAAAAGGTTTTTCGGCGGTTTAGCCGTAATATTAAGTGAAATTAAACCGCAGGGGTATCCTTGCGGTTTTTGCTTTTTGAGCATAAGGAGAAGTTATCTATGAAGCGAATAAATAATGTTCTTTGTTTGTTTTTATCGGTTATTTTGATATTTGGTTTATGTGCTTGCTTTGATATGGAAA